>NZ_BAAHBM010000004.1:0-85626 GCF_054776675.1 Angustibacter aerolatus | reverse complement strand
CGGGTGGGCGTCGAGCGGCAGCGGCACGGCGGCCCGGGCGCCGTCGAGCCCGGCCAGCCGGTCGGCCGGCCAGGGGCGGGGCAGGGTCACCGCGGTCGGTCGGGGCACGGTCACGGTCTCGAGCGCCGCACCCGGCTCGGCGAGCGCCGCCGCCAGCCCGCCGTCGAGCAGCGCGGCGTCGTGGCCGACGGCGCGCAGCATCCACACCAGCCGGGCCGCCGTCGCGCCGCCCGCGTCGTCGTACGCGACCACCGGGTGGTCGTCGCCGATGCCCAGCGCCCCGAGCGCTGCGGCGAAGGACTCCGGGTCGGGCAGCGGGTGCCGCCCGGTGGCGGTGTCCGCAGGTGCGGCGAGCACGGTGTCGAGGTCGACGAACACGGCGCCGGGCAGGTGGCCCTCGTCGTACGCACGGCGGCCGGCGCCAGGGCCCTGCCCGAGGTACCAGCGCACGTCGGCCGTGACCACGTCACCGGCGTGCGCGCGCCACCACGCGGCGGTGACCACCGGGGGCAGGGGCACGCCTAGATGACGGTCGGCCGGCCGGAGTCGGCGGTCATCGGCTTGCCGGCCGCTGCCCAGGCCCGCATGCCGCCGGCGACGTTCACCGTCTCGAGGCCCTGGGCGTTCAGCCACGCCACGGCCCGGCCCGAGCGGTTGCCAGAGCGGCAGACCACGTAGAGCGGGTCGCCCTCGGGCAGCTCGGCCAGCCGGCCGGGCACCTCGCCGAGCGGCACGTGCGTGGCGCCCTCGACGTGGCCGGCCTCCCACTCGTCGTCCTCGCGCACGTCGAGCAGCACGGCGTCGGCGGGCAGGTCGTCGACCGAGGTCTCGGGCACGTCGCTCATGCGCAGAACCTACTTGAGCAGCCGCGACATGCGGCGGTCGGCCAGCGGCTTGCCGCCGGTCTGGCAGGTGGCGCAGTACTGCAGCGCGGAGTCGGCGAAGCTCACCTCGCGCACGACGTCGCCGCACACCGGGCAGGCCTGGCCGGTGCGACCGTGCACCCGCATGCCCGACCGCTTGGCGTCCTTCAGCTCGATCGCCGGCTTGCCGGCGGCGCCGGCGACGGCGTCGCGCAGCACCTGCTGCAGGGCGGCGTACAGCTCGTCGACCCGCGCCTCGTCGAGCGAGCCGGCGATGGCGAACGGCGACATCTTCGCCGCGTGCAGCGCCTCGTCGGAGTAGGCGTTGCCGACGCCCGACAGCACCGACTGGTCGCGCAGCAGCCCCTTGACCTGCATCCGCCGACCGGCCAGCAGCGCCCCGAACGCGGCGCGGTCGAACGACGGGTCGAGCGGGTCGGGGCCGAGCGAGGCGATCTGCGGCACCTGGGTCGCGTCGCGCACGACGTGGACGGCGAGCCGCTTCTTCGTGCCGGCCTCGGTGAGGTCGAACCCCGAGCCGTCGTCGAGGGCGACCCGCAGCGCGATCGGCCCCTTGCCCGGCTTCAGCGGCGTCTCGCGCAGCTCGTCGGACCAGCGCAGCCACCCGGCCTTCGACAGGTGGAACACCAGGTGCAGGCCGCTGACGTCGAGGTCGAGCCACTTGCCGTGCCGGTCGGCGCCGGTCACCTCGAGCCCGGCGAGCGACGTCGGCGGCGGGTCGAAGGTCTTCAGCACGTTGATCGAGGCGACGTCGACGCGCGCCACGACCCGGCCGACCGCGCGCTCCCGCAGGAAGGCGGCCAGCCCCTCGACCTCGGGCAGCTCCGGCACGCGCGCCAGTGTGGCACCGCCCACCGACACCGCGCCCGAGGACCAGGTGACTACCTGCCATCACCCGTTCGGCGGATCAGTGACTAGTCACCTGGCCCCGATGGTCTGTGGTCAGCCGCTCCGTACCTGCTCTCCGGAGGCCTCTCGTGCACCGTCCCACCACCGCCCGCCGGCTCGCCGGTCTCGTCGCCGCCGTCGCCGTCTCGGCCTCGACGCTGATCGGCCTCGGTGCGACGTCCGCCAGCGCGGCGCCCAGCGCCCGGGCGTACGAGTCGAAGTTCGTGTCGAGCATCAACGCGAGCCGGCACGCCCACGACCGCAAGGCGCTGACGACGAACGCGCACCTCACCGACGTCGCGCAGACCTGGGCCCGCCGGATGGCGAAGCGCGCGGAGCTGAAGCACAACCCGCAGCTGGTGCAGGACGTCGGCAGCTTCCGCGTCGTCGGCGAGAACGTCGGCGTGGGCGGCAGCGAAGCCGGGCTGCACTCGGCGTTCATGCACTCGCCCGGCCACCGCGCCAACATCCTCAGCAAGGACTACACGCAGGTCGGCATCGGCGTGGCGTTCGGCGGCGGCCGCACCTGGGTCGCCGAGGTCTTCCGCAAGCCCGCGCCGGCCGCGAAGAAGCCGTCCACGAGCACGAAGACGCTGCACCTGGGCAGCCGCGGCGCGTCCGTGAAGCGCCTGCAGCGCATCCTCCACGTGCACCCGACCGGCTACTTCGGCCCGGTGACCCGCTCGCGGCTGAAGGAGT
This sequence comes from Angustibacter aerolatus, assembly GCF_054776675.1. Lineage (NCBI taxonomy): Bacteria > Bacillati > Actinomycetota > Actinomycetes > Kineosporiales > Kineosporiaceae > Angustibacter > Angustibacter aerolatus. Next base: position 83,155 of record NZ_BAAHBM010000004.1, on the reverse strand, counting down.
GGCAGCACGCCCACCACCTCAAGGCGACCGGCAACCTGAACCGGATCACCCGCACCAAGATGCACTTCTGACGCCCACCGGATCGGGTCAGGGCGGCGAGTCCGCCCACGGCGTCCGGGTCAGCAGCACCGCGACCCACACCGCCATCGCCGCGAGCGCCAGCAGCGCCGCACCGGCCACCCGCCAGCGCCACCGCGGGCTGAGGGTGCGACCGAGCGGCCCGCGGACGGCGGCGCTGGCCAGCGCGGCCGCGATCGGCAGGTCGAGCAGCAGGAAGCGCCACATGCTGGTGATCGGCCGCACCACCGACAGCAGGTAGACCGGGTAGGCCACGCCGAAGAGCCGCAGCTCGCCGGCCAGCCAGGCCGTGTGCCGGCTCGACAGCTGGTGCAGGCCGGCCACGACGACACCGAGCAGCAGCAGCACCCCGACCACGCCGAGCCGGTCCCACGCCCAGCTGATCCAGGGCAGGAACGGCCCGTCGGTGGGCTTCTGCCCCCAGGCGGCCTGGGTCTGGAAGAACGCGGTCGGCACGCCGGTGCGCCAGCCGACGATCGCCGGCCACAGCAGCGCCGACACGCCGGTCGCGGCACCGAGCACCAGCAGCCCGGCCCGCTCCCCGAGCCGCAGCGGGTCGTCGTGCCGTGCGCGCCAGCGCACCACCGCGTGCCACAGCACCACGACGGCCAGGGGCGCGGCGATCGCCCGGGTCAGGCCGAGCAGCAGCACGAGCGGCACGGCCCACAGGTACCGGCGGCGCAGCAGCAGCAGGAGGGTGCCGGCGAGCAGGAGGGCGGCCACCGCCTCGCTGTAGGCGATCTGCAGCACCGGAGCCGTGGGCAGCACGCACCAGATGCCGGTGGCCAGCACGGCGAGGCGGTCGTGCTCGCGGTGCTCGGCGCCCGACAGCCGCCAGGCGAAGAGCTGTCGCAGCAGCAGCACCGCACCGGCGCCGGCCAGCAGGTTCACGACCGACGCGGCGACCGAGAACGGCAGGCCGGTCAGGCCGACCACCCGCACCAGCATCGGGAAGACCGGGAAGAACGCCCAGCTGTTGTAGTCGACGTCGCCCTGGGCCGCGTGCGGCAGGCTCGGCGGGTAGCCCTGGGTCGCGATCTGGCGGTACCAGTCGCCGTCCCAGATCGTCACCATGTCGAGGTAGTCGGGGTGCAGGTCCTGCACGCCGGCGGGGTTCTGGAACCAGACGGCCGCCAGCTGGATCAGCACGCCGGCGACCACCCGGCTCACCGCGTAGAGCAGCAGCACCTGCACCCAGGCGGGCCGGGCGAGGAACCGGTCCCACACGCGGTGGACGAGCTCGCCGGCGCGCCCGTGCGGGCGGGGTCGCCGGTCGGACGGCGCGGGCGGCGCGGGGTGCGGGGCCGTGCCGACGACGTCGACCACCTGCCCACCTCCCACCGACGCAGCGCCCGCCGCTGCCGCGTCGATCCTCGCACCCGCCGCCGACGGCGCGAGCCCTACTTCACCCCGCCGGCGGTGAGGCCGGCCACCAGCCGCCGCTCGATGAGGGCGAAGAGCACCACCACGGGCACGATGCCGACGACGCTGACGCCGAACACGTACTGCCAGGCGGAGTCGTACTGGCCGACGAACTTGGTGAGCGCCACCGAGAGCGGCTGGTTGGCGTCCGTCGTCAGGATGACGAGGCTCGCCGCGAACTCGTTCCAGCAGGCCACGAAGGTGAAGATGATCGCCGTCACCACGCCGGGCCACACCAGCGGCAGGGTGACCCGTCGCAGCGTCTGCAGCCGGCTGGCGCCGTCGAGGGTCGCCGCCTCCTCGATCTCCTTCGGCACGCCGGCGAAGAACGAGTGCATGATCCAGACGGCGAACGACAGGTTGAAGGCGGCGTTCACCAGGATCATCGCGGCCCAGGTGTCGTCGATGCCGATGACGACGAACTCGCGGAACAGCCCGGCCGCCAGCACCGTCGGCTGCAGCATCTGGGTGCTCAGCACGAGCACCAGGAACGCCAGCCGTCCAGGGAACCGGTGCCGGGCGGTGTAGTACGCCGCGGGCAGGGCGACGCCGAGCACGAGCAGCGTGGCGGTGATCGCGATGACGAGCGTCGAGACCAGGTTGTACGGCAGCGGCGTCTCGGGCGTCGACCACATCGACAGGTAGTTGCCCGGGTGCCAGCTGCGCGGCAGGTACGTCGGGGGGACGCCGAGGATCTCGGCGCGGCTCTTGAACGACCCGACGAGCATCACCAGGTAGGGCGCGAGGAACAGCAGCCCCACCACGGCGCCGACGACGGTGAGCGGCCAGCGGCGTCGCGCCCGGCCCCGCGGACGGCGGCGCGGCGAGGTCACCCGGTCGGCAGGCACCTGCGGCGCGGGGGCGGTCGTGGTGGTCACGTCAGTCCTCCCGCATCGGCCGGACGACCCGCAGGTAGACGCCGATGACCACCAGCACGAGCGCGAAGTTCACGACCGACAGGGCGCTGGCCGTGCCGATCTGCCGGTCGGCCTGGATGAACTTGAAGGTGAGCGTCGTGGTGGTGTCGGCGTCGTACCCGGGCAGGCTGCCGGTGATCGTGCGCAGGATGGGCAGCGAGTTGAACACGTTGATGATGTTGATGATCGAGCTGACGGCGATCGCCGGCCGCAGCAGCGGCAGCACCACCTGGCGGTAGGCCTGCCAGCGCGAGGCGCCGTCGACCTGCGCGGCCTCGAGCACCTCGTCGGGCACCGCCGCGAGCCCGGCCAGCACCGTGTAGGTGGTGAACGGCAGCGACACGAAGATCGCGATCCCCATGGCGACGAGGAACGCCGACACCGGCCGCTGCGTGAAGCCGTACGGCTCGCGCAGCACGTGCAGGTCGACCAGCAGCCGGTTCATCACGCCGTAGAACGGGTCGAGGCCGTAGACGAAGATCGTCGACGTCATCACCACGCTCGCCGCCCACGGCACGATGACGGCGAGCCGCACCAGCCGGCGTCCGGGGAACGCCTGGTGCAGCAGCTGCGCGAGCGCCAGCGAGATCAGCACCGTGACGGTGACGACGCCGACCACCCACACGACGGTGTTCAGCAGCACGTGCCCGATGGCCTCGAAGTCGAGCACCTGCCGGTAGTTGTCGAGCCCGGCCGAGCCGCGGTCGACGCCGAACTCCGACACCCTCCGGGTCGAGACCCAGACCATGTAGAGCGCGGGGAACACGACGATCGCGAGCACCAGCACCAGGGCCGGCAGCAACCACGGCAGCGCGGACGCCGTGGCGCGCCACGGTGCCGGTGAGCCCGCGCGACGGCCCTGGTGGAGGGGCCGTCGCGCGGGCGCCGGGGCGGTCGTCACGACGCGGCGTCCGCCTTCTTCTGCACGGCCTGCAGCACGGACGCCGGGCTCTTGCCCTGGGCGACCTGCCCGACGAGCGACTGGATCGCACCCTGCGTCGCCGACCACGCGGTGTTCGTGCTCGGGTAGAACTTCGCGCTGGGCAGCGTGTCGAGGAACGTCTTGAGGTCGGGGTTCGACGACAGCACCTCGGCGCCGCTCTTGGTGGTGGGCAGGAAGCCCTCCGCCTTCACCCACTCCGAGTAGACGTCCTTGCTGAAGAAGTAGTCGACGAACGCCTTGATCGCCGTCTGCTTCTTGCCGTCGTTCTTGAACGCCATGAGGTGGTCGGCGACCCCGAGGGTGACCGGCTCGCCGCTCTTGGTCGGGATCGGCGCGATGCCGTAGTCCAGGTCGGGGTTCTTCTCCTTGATCTGCCCGACGGTCGGCGGCAGGCCGACGGCCATCGCGATCTTGCCCTGGATGAACACGTTGAGCATCGGGGTGCGGTCGCTGGCGCCCGGGTTCGGCTGGGTCGCCTTCTCCTGCACCATCTTCTGCATGAACTGCACGGCCTCGAGGTTCTGCGGCGTGTCGACGGTGACCTTCGAGCCGTCGGTCCACGAGCCGCCGTTCCCGAACGTCCAGATCGACGTCTCGGCCTGCGCCTCCTCGTTGCCCAGCGGCATGCCGTAGCCGTAGACGCCGCCACCGAGCGCGTTCACCTTCTTGGCGTCGGCGAGCAGCTCGTCCCACGTCTTCGGCGGTGCGCCGACCCCGGCCTGCTGCAGCAATTTCTTGTTGTAGAACAACGCCCGGCTGGAGGCGATGAAGGGGAACGCCTGCATCGTGCCGTCGATCGACGCGTTCTGCTTGAACGAGTCCTGGAAGTCGCTGATCGTCTGCGGCGAGGCGACGTCCTCCGCCTTGTAGAGCAGGTCGTCGCCGGCGAAGCCCGCGAACGCGTCGATGTTCAGCACGTCGGGCGCCTTGCCGGACTGCACCTTGGTGCGCACGACGTCGTTGATGTTGTCCCAGGACTGCACCTCGAGCGCGACCTTCACGTTCGAGTTCTTGGCCTGGAACCCGTCGATCACCTTCTGCCAGTTGGCCTTCGTGGCGTCGCTGTACGACGGCACGAGCAGGTTCAGCGTGGTCGACCCCCCGGCGGAGGCGTCACCGCCGCTGCTGCTGTCGGAACCGCCGAAGCCGCAGGCGGCCAGCGACAGCGTCGCCAGGGCGGCGACCCCGGCGAGCGAGACGCGACGCGCGGTGCCGCGGTGGACGGGGTGAGGCACGGGCAGACCTCCAGCTCGAGACGACGACCTGACGTGCATCGGTGCACTGGTCGATCACTGTCCTTGCGGCGCGAGAGCGCGTCAAGGGGTTGCGGCCATGATTTGTTCACCCACCGGACGAATTCGGCCGCCGTGTTGCCCCGCCGCCCCGTGCGACGACACACTCGGCGGGTGCAGGCCGCCTCGGACGCCGGACTCGTGCTCGCGATCGACGTCGGCGGCACGGGGGTCAAGGCCGTGCTCGCGACCCTCGACGGCACGCCGTTGCTGGAGACCACGCGCGCCACCCCCACCGGCGACGGCCCCGGCGCGCTCGCCGCCGCGATCGACGCCGGCCACGAGCTGGTGGCGGCCTCGCGGTGGGGCCGGCCGGTGCGGCTCGGCCTCGCGGTGCCCGGCATCGTCGACGCCCCCAGCGGCGTGGCCCGCTACAGCGCCAACCTCGGCTGGCGCGACGCACCCGTCGCCCAGCCCGTGGCCGATGCGCTCGACCTGCCGGTGGCGCTGGTGCACGACGTCACCGCGGCAGGGCTCGCCGAGCACCGGCTGGGCGCCGGGCGCGGCGTCGACGACCTGCTCGTGGTGGCCATCGGCACCGGCATCGCGGCCGCCGTCGTGGTGGCCGGGCGCCCGGTGACCGGCGGCCGCGGGCAGGCCGGCGAGCTCGGGCACGTCGTCGTCCGGCCCGGCGGCCGCGCCTGCGGGTGCGGGCGCAGCGGCTGCCTCGAGGCCGAGGCGTCGGCGTCCGCGATCGCCGCGGCGTACGCCGAGCGCACCGGGCGGGTGGTCGACGGTGCGGCCGGCGTGGTCGCGCTGCTGCCGCACGACGCCGACGCGGTGGCGGTGTGGCAGCACGCCGTCGAGTGCCTTGCCGACGGGCTGCTCGACGCCGTCGCGCTGCTCGGCAGCAGCCGCGTCGTCGTCGGCGGCGGCCTGTCGAACGCCGGCGCGACGCTGCTCGACCCGCTGGCGCGGGCGATGCACGAGCGGGCCAGCATCCACGTCGTGCCCGAGCTGGTGGTGGCCGGTCTCGGTGCCCGAGGTGGCGTGGTGGGTGCGGCGCTGGTGGCGGCCGAGGCCGAGCACCTGCACCTGCCGCAGGTCGGCAGCCGGTGACCGCGCTGCGCGGCCCGGCCGTGCTCGACGGCGTGCTCGTGCCGGACGCCGTGGTCGCGTGGGACGGCGAGCTCCTGGTGCACGCCGGCCCGGCCGCCGGCGCCGACCCCGCGCTGCATCCCGACCCGGTGCCCGCCGGCGCCACCGTGCTGCCCGGCCTCGTCGACCTGCACTGCCACGGTGCCGTGGGCGGCGACTTCGCCGAGGGCGACGCGGGCCGCAGCGCCGCGGCCGCCGCCCACCACCTGGCGCACGGCACGACCTCGCTGCTGACCAGCCTGGTCAGCCAGGCGCGCGAGGCGACCACCGAGGCGGTGAGCGCGGCTGCCCACCTCGGGTCGCCGGTCGAGGGCGTCCACCTCGAGGGGCCATACCTCAGCCTCGCCCGCCGCGGCGCCCACGACCCCGCCCTGCTGCGCGACCCCGACGTCGCAGAGCTGCGCGAGTGGCTGGACGCCGGGGGCGGCCGGGTGGCGACCGCGACGCTGGCACCCGAGCGGCCGGGTGCCGAGCTGGCCGAGGAGCTGCTGCTCGACGCGGTCGCGCTGCCCGCGCTCGGGCACACCGACGCCGACGAGCCGACCGCCACCCGCCTGCTGCGGCAGGTCGCGGCGTCCGGCCGGCGGGCCCTGGTGACGCACCTGTTCAACGGCATGCGGCCCTGGCACCACCGCGACGCCGGCCCGGTCGCCGCAGCGCTGGCCGCCGCCGGCCGGGGCGAGGCGGTGGTCGAGCTGATCGCCGACGGCGTGCACCTCGACGACGCCAGCGTGCGCGCCGTGCTCGACCTCGTCGGACCCGGCGCGGTCGCTCTGGTCACCGACGCCATGGCGGCCACCGGCCACCACGACGGCACCTACCGGCTGGGGACGCTCGACGTCGAGGTGCAGGACGGCACCGCCCGGCTGGCAGACGGCGGCTCCATCGCCGGGGGCACCACCCGGCTGCTCGACGTCGTCCGCCGGCTGGTGCTCGACGTCGGCCTGCCGCTCGCCGACGTCGTCACCGCCGCGAGCGCCACCCCCGCGTCGGTGCTCGGCCGTCACGACCTCGGCGTGCTCGCCGCCGGACGCCGCGCCGACGTGCTCGTCGCCGGGCGGAGGCTCGAGCCGCTCGGCGTGCTGCGGGCGGGCACCTGGGTGGTGCCGCTCGACTGAACGGTGAGCCGCCGGCGGGTGGCCGGATCGACCGGCTGGTGGATCTCGACGAACCCGCCGTCCGGCAGCCGCACGAGGCGCCCGGTCTCGACCCCGTGGGCCAGCAGGTCGGCGTCCTGCTCGCGCAGCACCCGCGCCGCGCTGCGGGTCACGGCGAAGGCGGCAGGCGGAGCGACGAGCAGCAGCACCCGCAGGGTGCGCACGACGTCCTCGAGCGCCAGCCCGAAGTGCGTCGCCATCAGGTCGGCGCCGGCCGCGCTCCAGAGCACCAGGTAGCCGGTGAGGCCGGCCGCGCCGACGGCGGTGCGGGTCGGTGCGTCGCGCGGGCGATGCGGCCGCAGGTGCTCGGCGTGGTCGCCGGTGAGCCGCGACACCAGCAGCGGGGCAGCCGCGACCGCCGTCACGGCGAGGCCGACCAGCAGCAGCGGCAGCAGCACCGCGAGGGTCCAGGTGCGGCCGAGCCACTCGACCTCCCACCCCGGGCACAGCCGCAGCGCGCCGTCGAGGAAGGCGGTGTACCAGTCGGGCTGGCTGTCGGCGAAGGCGTCGCTCGTCGACGCCGGTCCGTAGCCCCAGACCGGGCTCACCGTGGCGGTGGCCGCCATCACCACGACGACGCCGGCGGTGACCAGCGCCAGCCCGGCGGCCCGCACCAGCGCGACCGGTCGCGGCCGGGCCACCCGCCACCACAGCGCCGCGGGCACCAGCAGCAGCGCCGAGACCGCCAGGTGCACGACGTGCAGCCGGGGCACGACGTCGCCTGGGAGCTCCCCGCCGAAGCCGAGCCACGCCAGCCGGGTGCCGACGAGCGGGATGCCCAGGACGACGCCCTCGACGATCCGCAGCCCGGTGCCCGACAGCGCGTCGTCGGGCAGCGCGTAGCCGCTCCAGCCGGCGGTCAGCGCCAGCAGCAGGCAGCCGAGCAGCAGCACCCAGCGCAGCCGCCGCGGACGCCGGAACGTGCCGGTGAAGTACTTGGTCAGCAGCTTGAGCGTCAGGGTCGCCGGCAGCAGCAGCGCGGCCCAGTGGTGCGCCTGCCGCACCAGCAGGCCGCCGCGAACCTCGAGCGACAGGTGCAGCACCGAGTTGAAGGCCCGCGACACCTCGACGTCGCGCAGCGGCAGGTAGCTGCCGCGGTACCGCACGGTGGCGCTCGACGGCTCGTACCAGACCATCAGCACCACCCCGGTCAGGAGCAGCACCGCGAAGCACCCGGCGCTCATCACCCCGAAGACCGCGGACCAGCCGGTCGACCCGGTCGACCCGCTGGGCGCGGCTGGCCGTCGGCTGGTCACCGCGCCGCGCCGCTCTCGACGAACGCGTCGCGGGGGTGCTGCACCGACGCGAGCGACACGATGTCGCGGCCGAACAGCAGCGCGGGCAGCCAGTTGGCCAGCACGCGCACCTTGCGCTCCCAGCTGGGCACGGCGAGCAGGTGGTAGCCGCGGTGCATCAGCCAGGCCAGCAGGCCGTGCACCACGAACGGCCCGGACTCGAAGACCCCGTGGCCGAGGCCGAGGGTGGCCACCACGCCCAGGTTGCGGTGCCGGTAGTCGCGCACGCGCCGTCCGCGCAGGGCCGCGGCGATGTTGCGGGCCAGGTGCTTCCCCTGCCGGACCGCGTGCTGCGCGTTCGCGACGGTGTAGGCGCCCGAACCCACCGCGAGGTCCGGCACCGCCGCGTCGTCACCGGCCCCCCAGGCGTCCGGGACGGCGTGCCCGGGCGTGCCGACCCGCAGGTCGGCGCGGACGACGAGCAGCCCCCGGTCGGTCACGGGCAGGTCGGTGTGGTTGCGCACCACCGGGTTGGCGGCGTTGCCGGCCGTCCAGACGACGAGCTCGGACTCGTAGCGGTCGCCGTCCGACAGCACGATGTGCCCCCCCTCGGCGTCGTCGACGGTGGTGTGCAGCAGCACGCGTCCCCCGCGGCGCTCCAGCGAGCGCACCACCCTGGCCCCCGGGCGGTCCGACACCTCCGGCAGGATGCGGCCGCTCGCCTCGACGAGCCGCAGGTCGAGCTCGTCGGGGCGGATCTCGGGGTAGTGCCGCAGCAGCGCGGCGCTCAGCGACAGCAGCTCACCGAAGAGCTCCACACCGGTGAAGCCGCCCCCGACGACGGTCACCGACAGCAGGCGCTGTCGGCGCGGGCCGGGTGGCAGCTGCGCGGCCTCGTCGAACGCCGTGAGCAGGCGGTCGCGGACGGCCACGGCCTCCTCGACGTGCTTCAGGCCGATCGCGGACTCGGCGATGCCGGGCACCGGCAGGGTGCGGGTGATCGCGCCGGCCGTGACGACCACCTGGTGGTAGCCGATGGACAGCTCGTCGCCGCCGGGCAGGCGGACGTGCGCCGTCCTGCCGGCGTGATCGAGACGGGTGACCTCGCCGGCGACGACGCTGCTGCGCCGCAGGTGCCGGCGCAGCGAGACCGCGGCGTACCGGGCCTCGAGCGACGCGCCCGCCACCTCGGGCAGGAACGGCTGGTACGTCATGTACGGCCGCGGGTCGACCACGACGACGTCCGCCTCGTGCGGTCGCAGCCGCCGCTCGAGGTGCCAGGCGGCGTAGAACCCCGCGTACCCGCCTCCGACGACCAGGATCCTCGGCACTGCGACCTCCGTCCCGACGCCGTCCAGCAGCGCCTCTTGAGTCGGACACAGGTTGTCCGAGTTGCTGCTACCGTACTCGGATCAGACGTATCCGAGTCAAGGAGGAACACCCGTGCATCTCGCCGTCATCGGATCGACCGGCCTCGTGGGGGCCCAGCTCGTCGAGCTCGCCCGCGCGGCCGGCCACACGGTCACCGGCCTCTCCCGCGAGCACGGCACCGACGTGCTCCGGCCCGACGGCCTGACGGAGGCGCTGGCCGGCGCCGAGGTCGTCGTCGACCTCGTGCAGAGCCCGAGCCTCGACGGACCGGACGCCACCCGGTTCTTCACGACCGCCGCCGAGAACGTCGGGCGCGCCGCCACGGCCGCAGGCGTGACGCGCACGGTGGTGCTGTCGATCATCGGCGTCGACCGGGTCGTCGCCGAGGCCGCCGGCACCGGCTTCGACGGCTACTACGGGGCGAAGCTCGCGCAGGAGCGCACCGTCCACGAGCACGCTCCGGGCGTCCAGGTGGTGCGCTCGGCGCAGTTCCACGACATGGCCCGGCAGGCCCTGGGCTGGGGGCGCGACGCCGCCGGCCCGGGCACCTCGCAGGTACCGGCGCTGCGCATCCAGCCGATCGCCGTGCCCGCGCTCGTGCAGCTGCTGCTCGAGGTCGCCGAGGGGCGCCACCCCGGCGACCTCGAGGTGGCCGGCCCCCGCGTCGAGCTCCTGCCGCGGCTGTCCGCGGCGTACGCGGCGACCCGCGGTGACGACGTGCGGGTGGTCGACGTCCCGGCCGGCGAGGCGGTCGACGGCGGCGTGCTGCTGCCCGGCGCGGACGCGCTGCTCGCCGGGCCGACCTTCGCCGAGTGGCTCGCCGGGCAGCCGACCGCCGCGACCGGGCGCTGAACTCGGACACGCCGCCACCCACTTAGGATCAGACCGTGAAGATGACGGCGGGCGTCGAGTGGGCGGTGCACTGCTGCGTCGCGATGAGCCGTGCGGACGGACCGGTGCCGTCCGCACGGCTCGCCGACCTGCACGGCGTCTCGCGGACGTACCTGGCCAAGCACCTGCAGAGCCTCACGAGGGCCGGCATCGTCCGCTCGGTCGAGGGTCGCGACGGCGGCTACCAGCTGACCCACGCCGCCGCCGACGTCACCCTGCTGGACGTCGTGCAGGCGCTCGAGGGCCGCGAGCCAGCCTTCCGGTGCACGGAGATCCGCCAGTGCGGGCCCTTGGCGGCCCCGCCCGAGGCGTGCACACGGCCGTGCGGGGTGGCCCAGGCGATGCACGCCGCCGAACGGGCCTGGCGCGACGCGCTGGCCGCCACGAGCATCGCCGACCTCGCCGACGGGTTGGAGCGCACGAGCGGACCCGGCACGCTCGAGGGCGTCGCCCGCTGGCTGCGCAGCGACGCACCCGCGCGCTGACCGGGCGTCACCCGGACGGCGCAGCCTCCTTGCTCGCGGCAGCACCGGGCGACAGGGTTGCCCGATGGACCAGCCGGTGCGCCGCAGGTGGCTGCTCGTCGGCCTCGCCGTGCAGGCGCTGCTGGTCGTGGTCGACCTGGTGGCCGGGCGGCTGACGCACGACCCGTCGCGCACCAACCTGACCGGCACCCTGGCGCTGGCCCCCGCGCTGACGGCGGTCGGCGGCACCCGGCGGAACGTGTCGCTGGTGGGGCTGGTCGGGGTGGTGCTCGGCGTGCTGCTGTCGTGGCTCGACGACGTGCCGGCCGGTGCGGGCGCCATCCGCACGACGGTCGTGGTGCTGGGCACGGTGATCGCCCTGGCTGCAGCCGACACCCGCATGCGGTCGATGCACCAGCTGCGCGACCGCCGGGCCACCGCACGCATCCTGCAGGGCGCGATGCTGACCGAGCTGCCGCAGCCCGACCACCTCGAGCTGCGCAGCCGCTACGTGACGGCGACGGCCGGCGACCAGGTGGGCGGCGACTGGTACGACGGCGTGATCAGCCCGGACGGCGCCACGACCGTGGTGATCGGCGACGTCACCGGCCACAGCATCAGCGCCGCGGCGTCGATGGGGCAGCTGCGCTCGATCCTGCGCGGGTTCGTCGTCGACCACGACGAGCCCCCCGCGGCGCAGGTGCAGCGCCTCGACCGCGCGGTCGCCGCGCTCGGCCTCGACGTGCTGGCGACGCTGGTGGTGCTGCGCGTCGAGCTGCCCGACCCCGCCGAGCCCGACGCGCGGCAGGTGCGCTGGTGCAACGCCGGGCACCCGCCGCCGCTGCTGCTGCGCCCGGACGGCCGGGTCGAGCGGCTGCTCACCGACGCCGAGCCGCTGCTCGGTCTCGACCCCGCGACCCGCCGCACCGACCACGTGGCGCCGCTGCCGGTCGGCTCGACCCTGCTGCTCTACACCGACGGCCTGGTCGAGCGCGCCGGCGCCGACATCGACGACGGCATCGAGACCCTCGCCGGGCACCTGGCCGGGCGGTCCGCCGTCCCCGTCGACCTGCTGCTCGACACCGTGTTCGCCGGCCTGGTCACCCGCCGTCCGCCGGACGACGTCGCGGTGCTCGCCCTGCGCGCGCACCCGCACCGCGCCTGAGCCCCGCCCCCTGACCCGCGCCCGCCCCGGTGTCGCGCGCCACGTGAAGTCGGCTGCCGCACCGTTCCCGTGGCGTGCACGCCCATCGAACGGTGCGCGCGCCACACGGAGCCGTCGGGTCAGCCGGCCTGCAGCCGCTCGGCCAGGAACGCCAGCACCTGCTCGCGGGCGTCGTGCGCCGGCCCGGGCCGGTCGACGGTCTCGTGGGTCAGCACGGCGTGGCTGCTGCGGGCGAACCCGTTCGGGTTGCCCGGCGACGAGTCGAGCTCGATCACGCGGAACCCGTCGCCGAACCTGGCCTGCAGCGCCTCGAACCGGGTGGCCGGCGAGGCGGAGTCGGCGCTGAACCGCAGACCCAGCAGGCAGAGCCCCTCGTCGCGCACCCGCGCCGCGACGGCGTCGCGCTCGCCGTCCGAGACGCCGAGGTCGGCGCGGTGCCGGGCGCTGACCGGGAACGGCACCGAGGGCTGGCTGGCGACCGGCGCCAGCACGGCCGGCTCGACGGCGGCGGCGATCGCGAACCCGCCCGTGAAGCACATGCCGATGACGCCGACGCCGGGACCGCCGGCCTCCGCGTGCAGCTGCCGGGCGAGCGCGCGCAGGTACTCGGCGACCGGCCGCGCGCGGCGCCGGGCGAACGCCGCGAACTCGCTCGAGACGCACACCCGCGCGAGCGAGGCGGCCGCGTACCCGCCGCTCACCGGGCGCCCCGGCGTGCCGAACAGCGACGGCACCGCCACCCGGAAGCCGTGCTCGACCAGCACCTCGCCGAGCCGCAGCACCTCGGGGGTGGCCCCGGGGATCTCGGGCACGAGCACGACGCCCGGCCCGGACCCCTTGCGCAGCACCGGGTGCGTGAGCCCCACCGCGGTGAACGACGTCTCGTGCCAGCCGGTCGTCGCGTCGCCGTCGCCCATCCGCGAACCCTCCCACGGGTGCGTGCGGCTGACATCATCACCGCGTGCGGACGCCGTGGCGCGGGGCGCAGCTGGTGGCGGCTGCGACGACGCTGGTGCTGCTCGCGCTGGGCGGGCGGTACGGACCGCACCGCGACGAGCTGTACTTCGTCGCGGCCGGCCGGCACCCCGCCTGGGGCTACCCCGACCAGCCGCCGCTCCGCCCACTGCTGGCGGCGGCGACGCAGGCGCTGCACCCGCACTCGGTGTGGGCGCTGCACGTGCCCTCGGCGCTGGCCACCGGGCTGCTGTGCCTCGTGACGGCGGCGACTGCGGCCGAGCTGGGTGGCGGTGCCTGGGCCCGCACGGTCTCGGCGTTCTCGGTCAGCTGCGGCTCGACGTTCCTGGTGGTCGGGCACGAGCTGTCGACGACGACGCTCGACGTGCTCGCCTGGGCGACGGTGGTCTGGCTCGTGCTGCGGGCCCTGCGTCTGGGCTGGCGCCGCGGCTGGTTGCTGGTCGGTGCGGTCGCCGGGGTCGGCCTGCAGAACAAGTCGCTGTTGGTGCTGCTGCTCGCGGCGCTGACCGTCGGGCTGCTCGTGGTGCCCGACGCGCGCCGGCGGCTGCCGTGGCGGTGGGTGCTGGCCGCGGGCGGGCTCGCCGCGCTGCTCTGGCTCCCGAACCTGGCGTGGCAGGCGGCGAACGGGTGGCCCCAGCTGCACCTCGCCGCCGACATCCAGGACGAGTACGGCGGGGCGGGCGCGCGGGTCGAGGCCCTGGCGTTCCTCGCGGTCGCCATCAGCCCGACCGCCGTGCTCGTCTGGGGCCGCGGCCTGTGGCGGCTGCTGCGCCGCGAGGCGTGGGGCTGGGCGCGCCCGGTAGCGGTCGCCTGGCTGACGTCGCTCGCGGTCGTGCTCGCCGCTGCCGGCAAGGGCTACTACCTGGTCGGCCTGTTCCCGGCGCTGCTCGCCGCCGGGGTCGTCGCCGCGGAGCCCGCCCGTCGTCGCTGGTGGGCGCTGCCGGCCTGGCTGCTCGTCGGCGTCCTGCCCGTGCTGCCGTCGGTGCTGCCGGTGCTGCCGCAGCGGGTCTACGCGGCGACCTTCTGGCCGTCGGTGGTCGAGGACGGCCGAGAGACGATCGGCTGGCCACGCGTCGTCCGGGCCGTCGCCGCCGCGCGCGACACCCTGCCGGCCGGCGAACGAGGACGCGCGTCGGTCGTGGCGTGGAACGCGGGCGAGGCCGGCGCGATCGACTTCTTCGGCCGGCGGTACGACCTGCCGGCGGCGCACAGCGGGCACAACGGCTACGGGCTGTGGGGCCCGCCGACGTCCGACGGGCCGGTGGTCGCGATCGCACCGCCGCAGGCGCAGCCCCGCCTGGAGGCCGCGCTCGCCGGCTGCCGCCCGGTCGGCGTCGTCCGCACCGGTGTCGACGACGACGAGGACGGCGCCGTGGTGAGCGTGTGCACCGGTCCTCGCGGCGGCTGGGCGAGTGCCTGGCCCCGACTGGTGCGCCTGTCGGCCTGAGCACAGGATGGCGGGATGCGTGCAGCCGTGTACCGGACGAAGGGACCCGCCAGCGAGGTGCTGCGGGTCGAGGAGCTCGAGACGCCGCGGCCCGGCCCCGGCGAGGTGCTGGTGCGGGTCGCCGTCAGCGGCGTGAACCCCACCGACTGGAAGGCGCGGGACGGCGAGGGGGAGGTGCCCGGCGGGTTCCAGGTGCCCGACCAGGACGGCGCCGGCACGGTCGAGGCGGTCGGCGAGGGCGTCGACCCCGGCCGCGTCGGGCAGCGGGTGTGGCTCTGGTTCGCCGCCCGCGAGCGCCCGTGGGGCACCGCCGCCGAGTACACCGTGGTGCCCGCGCGGCAGGCGGTGCCGCTGCCCGACGGCGCCTCGTTCGACCTCGGAGCCAGCATCGGCATCCCCGCCATGACCGCGTGGCACTGCCTCTTCGCCGACGGCCCGGTCGACGGACCGGTGCTGGTGAGCGGCGGCGCCGGCGCCGTCGGCAACGCGGCGATCCGGCTGGCGAAGGCCGCCGGGCTGACGGTGGTCTCGACGGTCAGCAGCGACGAGAAGGCCGCCGCGGCCCGCGACGCCGGTGCCGACGCGGTCGTGGACTACCGCGCCGGGTCGGTCGACGACACCGCCCGCGCGGTGCGGGCGGCCGCCCCGGACGGCGTCTCGCGCGTGGTCGAGGTCGCCCCGGCGTCCAACGCCGAGCTGAACCTGCAGGTCGGTGCGCCGCACCTGGTCGTGGCCAGCTACGCCGACGACGGCGAGCCGGTGCCGGTGCCGGGCCGGCGTTCGATGCTCGGCAACGTCAGCTGGAAGTTCGTGCTCGTCTACACGATCGGCGACCGCGCCCTCGACGCCGCCGTCGCCGGGGTCAGCGAGGCCGTGGCCGCCGGCACCCTCGTCGTCCCGCCCCTGCACCGGTTCTCGCTCGACGACGTCGCCGCCGCGCACGACGCCGTGCAGCAGGGCGCGGTCGGCAAGGTCGTGATCGACGTCTGACGCCGCGGGTGCAGCGAGGCCCGGCCCCGCGGTGCGGGGCCGGGCCTCGTGTGCGGCTGCGGTGCTCAGGCCTGGTCGACCTGCTCGCCCTCCGGCTGCGCGTCCGACCGGACGTCGGCCGGCTGGCCGACGCTGATCGACACCCGCTGCGGCTCGCGACCGACGTGCGCGCCGGCGACGCGGACGCTCAGCACCCCGGCGTCGTACGTCGCGGTGAGCGACTCGCCGGTGACGTGCTCGGGCAGGGTGAAGGCGCGGGTGAAGCGGCCGTAGCGGACCTCGCCGAGGCTGCGGCCGCGCTGCCCGGCCCGCTCGTCACGGCGCTCGCCGCTCACGACGAGCCGGCCGCGGTCGAGCTCGACCGTGACGTCGCGCTCGACGTCGACACCCGGCAGCTCGAGGCGGACGACGGCGTCGTCACCGTCGCGCAGCACCTCGGCGGCGGGCACGAAGCCGGTCGGGCGCACGGGGGTGCGGACCGTCATCGGGCCGAAGCTGCGACGCACCAGCGCGTCGAGGCCGTCGAGCTGCGCGAACGGGTCGCGGCGGGTCCAGGTGGTCAGGGTGGTCATGGTGGCTCCTCGTGGTGCTCGGGCCGGCGGTGGTGGCCGGCCGTCTGCTGAGCACAACGTTGAGTCGACCCGACTCAGTCCCGCGGACCGTTCGCCCTCGGCGATCAGCCGAAGAGGCTGAGCTGCTCGTCGGCCGGCTCGGGTGCGGGCGCCTTCGCCGGCGCGGGCGTCGGCGTCGGCGTCCAGGCACGCGAGCGGGGCGGCAGGTCGACGGCCTCGCGCTCGGCCTCGGCCTGCGCCGCGACCTCCATCGGCACCTGCCCGGTGAGCGGCCACAGCGCCCGGCCCAGGGCGAGGGCCCGCTCGGCGAGCGCCGACTGCAGGCGGTGCGCGTCGAGCGGCAGGTGCAGGTCGCCGAGCGCCGGCATCGGCAGGTCGCGGCGCATCGTCATGAGCCGCTGGTTGCGGGCGACGTTCTCGCGCGAGGTGGGGTCGCCGAGCCGCCGGGTGGCCGCGACGCCGATCGCCGCCTCGACCTCGGCGGCCCGGCCGCCGTCGAGGGCGGCGAGCGCGTCGTCGACGCCGTCGAACACGGCGAGCAGCTTGGCCGCCGCCTTGGGGCCGATGCCCACCGCGCCGGGCAGGTTGTCGCTGCTGTCACCGCGCAGCGCCGCGAAGTCGGTGTACTGCCCGGCCCGCACGCCGCACAGCAGCTGCAGCCGTCCCGGGGTCAGCAGCGGCGAGCCCTCGACGCCGCCGTCGAGCAGCCGCAGCACGCAGGTGGTGTCGTCGATGAGCGCGAACGAGTCGCGGTCGCTGGTCAGCACCGTGCACCGCCAGCCGCTGCGCCCGGCCAGCGCGGCGCCGGACGCCAGCACGTCGTCGGCCTCCCACCCGTCGGGCACGACCACGCCGATGCCGGCCGCCGACATCACCTCCGGGGCGTCCGCGAGCTGAGCCACGAGCTCGGCCGGCTTGTCGGGGCGGCCCGCCTTGTACGCCGGGTACTCGACGCGCCGGTGCGAGTGCTCGGGGTGGTCGAAGCCGACGACGAGCGCGTCGGGGGCCAGCCGGTCGGCCGCCGCGCCGATGATCCGCAGCACGCCGCGCAGCGCCCAGTTCGCCCGGCCCTCGACGTCGCGCCAGTCGGTGCCGAACCCGCCGTGGTAGGCCCGGTGCAGCAGGCTGTTGCCGTCGACGGCGAGCAGCATGCGCTGCGGCTCGACGTCGGCTGGCTCGCTCACCGGTCCAGTGTGCAACGCGGCACCGACAGACCGGGCCGCGGCTACAGGGTCGGCGCGCACCGCCCGGCACCGAGCAGCGCCAGGCCCTGCCGGTCGCCGGCTCCCAGCACGGTGTTCGACGCCGACGCGGCGGGCGCCATCAGCTGCGTCGGGTCGGTCACGTGCGCCAGGCCCAGCACGTGACCCATCTCGTGCATGACCACCGCCGACACCCGATGGCCACCGGGGTCGCGCGCCAGGACCTCGCTGATCTGGGCGGTGTCGAGGGCCAGCGCGCCGCTGACGTAGGTGCCGTGACCCGAGCGGTCGGCGGCGACGAGCCCGCTCCCCAGGCCGACGACGCCGCCCGCCAGGTCGGGCTCCCGCTCCGGCGTCGTCCAGGCGACCAGCACGGGGGCCCAGCGGTCGCCGTACCGCTCGGGCTGGAGCTTCGGACGGCTGAAGTCCGAGAGCTCGGTGGTGCTGCCGTCGGCGATCAGCTGCAACCCCGAGGCCTGCGTGACCAGGCTCATGGCGCCGGCCACCAGCGCGTCGGCACCGGGCGGGCCGGTGCCGGAGACGACGTAGTGGATCTCGCGGCACGGGTCCCACGTGACGGGTCCGCCGTCCGGTTGCGTCTGGAGGAACGCGTGCTCGCCCTGGGTCGACACCGGCACCGCCGGCAGCACCCGGCCCGAGCGCTCGCCGACCCCCGCCGTCGGACGGTCGGCCTGCCGCGCCGCGGCCACCGCGGCCTGCCGGTCGTGCTGGTACCGGGGGACGCCGAACCAGCCCGCGAGCGCCAGCACGACGGCGACCACGACCACCGTGACTGCGTGCTCCCGCAGCCACGAGCGGCGCGGCGCCGGGCGGCTCTGCACGTCGAGCCACGCGCGCAGCGGGTCGACGCCGGCTGCCCTGGCCCGCTCGTCGAAGCGGTCGAGCTCCTCGAGCCGTCGCAGCATCTCGCGCTGGCTCCGATCCGGTCCCCCCACGGCACCCCCTCGGCGCGTCGTCGCGTCGGCTGGAGCGCCGCTCACCCGGACGGCGCAGCCCGGCCCTACGCTGCCGCCGTGGCCGCGCGACACCGACTCCCGTGGTCGCGCGGCGGACGCCTCGGACGCCTCGGACGCACCCGCCGCGAACGGCGCCGTCGTCGCGACGGCTGCGACGTCCTCGACGGCGTCGAGTGCTGCTGCGACGCGGGCAACCTGTTCACGCTCACCTGGTTCGGCACCCTCGCGACCGTCGTGCTGCGGGCCGAGCGGTACGTGCCGACCGGTGCGCCGGCGCAGCCGTCGGGTCGGGTCGCCCGGGTGCTGTGGCGGCGGGTGCGGGCGTACCAGCTGCTGCTCAGCGCCCGGCGCCCGGCCTGCTGCCCGATGACCCCGAGCTGCTCCGCGTACGCGCTGCAGGCGCTGCGATCGGACGGCGCGCTGCGTGGCGGGTGGCGCACCGTGCAGCGGCTGCGGCGCTGCGGACGCACGGGGTGACGGCGCACCTGCTGCTCGTCCTCGCCGGCCTGGGCGCCGGGTTCGTGGGCACGGTGGCGGGACTCGCGTCGCTGGTGAGCTACCCCGCGCTGCTGGCCTTCGGGCTGCCGCCGCTGGCCGCGAACGTCACGAACACCACCGCGATGACGACGGTGCTCGCCGGGTCGGCGGTCGGGTCGCGACGCGAGCTGCGCGGCACCGGACGCCGGCTGCTCCTGGGCAGCCTCTGCGCAGGAGCCGGGGGCGCGCTCGGTTCCGTGCTGCTGCTCCGGCTGCCGGCGAGCGCCTTCGAGGCGGTGGTGCCGTGGCTGGTCGCCCTGGGCTCGGCGCTGCTGCTGGCCCGCGATCGCGTGCGCGCCTGGGCGGCTGCCCGACGTCCGACCCCGGATCACGTCGGCCGGGCCTGGCCGTGGGGCGTCGCCGTCGCGGCGGTCGGCGTCTACGCCGGCTACTTCGGCGCCGCCGCCGGCATCATCATGCTGGCGGTGCTGTCGCTGCGGCGCACCGAACCGTTCGCCGTCACGAACGCGGTGAAGACGATCGTCACCGGCGCCGGCAACCTGGTCGCGGCCGTCGTCTACGTGCTCGTCGCCCCGGTCGAGTGGTCTGCCGTGCTGGCCCTGTCGGTCGGGCTGCTCGCCGGCAGCTGGCTCGGGCCACAGGTCGTGCGCGTGCTGCCCGAGCGCCCGCTCCGCGTCGCCGTCGCCCTGGGCGGTTTCGGGCTGGCCGGCTGGCTCGCCGTCCGCTGAGGGCTCAGCGGACGTCGACGTCCTTGGTCGCGAAGTCCTTGGGCGAGAACGACCCCTTGCGCAGGTTGCCCTCGATCTGCTCGAGGCTGCGGCCGGTGAGCTCGGGCATCTTGCGCCAGACGAAGAGCCAGGCCGCGACGTTGAACAGCGCGTACAGCCAGAACGTCTGACCGACCCCGATCAGGTTGATCACCGACAGCACCGTCAACGTGATGATCGTGTTGACCGTCCAGAGCGTCGCCGCCTGGGCGCTGGTGCCGGCACCGCGCACCGGCAGCGGGTAGATCTCCGACCCGGTCAGCCAGCCCATCAGCTGCAGCCCACCGGCGTTGAAGAACATGAAGGCGATGAGGCAGGCGACGATGAACGGCACGCTGTCGCGGCCGCTGTGCCCGGTGACGAAGAGCGCCCCGAGCACCCCCAGCGACAGAGCGGCACCCGGCACCATGATGAGCGTCAGTCGGCGGCGGCCGACCTTGTCGACGATCGAGAGCCCGACGATCATCATGATCAGGTAGGTGACGCCGAGCGCGACGCTCACGAGCAGGGCGTCGCTCTTGCTGAAACCGTTGTCGGTCAGGATGGTCGGCGCGTAGTAGATGATCATCTCGATGCCCGACAGCTGGGTGAACGCGGCGATGCCGCACCCGACGACGAGCGCCGGGCGCACCCAGGGCTGCTTCAGACCCCGCCACCCGCGCTGCTTGTCGGCCGCGTCGCGCTCCTCCTCGTCGAGCTCCTCGATCTCGCGCAGCTCGGCGCGCACGTCGTCGGTGCCGCGGATGCGGCGCAGCACGCCCTCGGCGTCGTCGGCACGGCGCGCCTTCACCAGCCAGCGCGGGCTCTCCGGCATGCGCAGCGACACCAGCAGCATGAGCAGCGCCGGCACGGCGGCCAGGCCGATCGACACCCGCCACGACAGCGACTGGCTGGCACCGACCAGCGTCGAGACGACGATGCCGACGCCGATGCCGACCTGGAACGTCAGCACGAGGCGCCCTCGGTTGTGCGCCGGGGCCAGCTCGGCGACGTACATCGGCACGGTCTGCGTGGCGCCGCCGACCGCGAAGCCGAGCACGATACGGGCCACCGACAGCAGCGCGGCGGACGGCGCGACCGCGCAGGCCAGCGCACCGACCACGAACACCACCGAGACGATGAGGATCGTGCGGTGCCGGCCGAGCTGCTCCGACAGCCGGCTGCAGACCAGGGCCCCGATCACGGCGCCCAGCAGGATGCTGGCGGCGATCACCTGCTCCATGCCGCTGCCGGTGTCGAAGTCCTCGCGGATCTGCAGCAGCGCACCGGAGACGATGCCGGTGTCGTACCCGTACAGCAGCGCCGACACCGCGGAGATCACCGCGGCGAGCAGCACCACACCGGTCAACCCGCCGCCCTGCGTCTGCTGCCCCTGCTGCGCCTCGCGGCGCACGCCCTGATCCGTCATGCCGTCCCCGTCCCCGAGTGCCGCCTCACCGGCGAGGCGGCTGTGCCGAGTCGACCAGAGGGCTGCCGACCCCGCCAGCGGGAGCGGACGAGGGCAGACCGAGCCAGCGGTCGACCAGGTCGGTGCCGAAGCGGCCCTCGGGGTCGCGCTCGGCCACCAGCGCCCGGAAGTCGGCCAGCCGCGGGTACAGCGCACCGACCTGCTCGGCCGGCAGCGCGAACACCTTGGCCCAGTGCGGCCGGGCCCCGAGCGGCAGCAGCAGCGCCTCCAACGACTCCAGCACGGGCGTCACCTCGGCCATCCGCGGGTGCCAGGTGAAGTGGACGGCGAGCGCGTCGACGCCCTGGGTCGGGCTGAGCCACAACGGGTCCGCCGCGATCGCCCGCAGCTCGCACGTCAGCGCCAGCGGGGCCAGCCGCTCGCGCAGCGCCATGAGCCCGGCCCACACCTGCGGCGCCGCGGAGATCGGCAGCAGGTACTCCGTCTGCAGCTCGTCGCCGACGCTCGGGGTGAACTCCAGCCGGAAGTGCGGCAGCCGCTCGTTCCACGGCCCCGGCACCCCGAGCTGCGGCGACGCGGCAGCGGTGTCGACGCCCTCGACCGGGTGCTGCTCGACGTCGCTGATCCGGCCACCCCACAGGTCGTCGGCCAGGCCGGGCGCCACGACGACCCCGTGCTCGTCGGCGACGTCGCCGGGCTGCACGCGGTGCTTGGCCCACACCCGGTTGCGCCCCGGCTCGAAGCGGGTGAAGACGCTGACGCTGTAGGCGCACGACAGCATCTCCTCCAGCCGCGCCCCGACGGCGTCGTCCGGCACGTCGATCACCACGGTCTGGGCGATGTCGAAGGTCGGCTCGACGTCGACCTCGAGCTCGGTCACGATGCCGAGCCGGCCCAGGGCCAGCACGCTGCCGTCGAACGCGTCGCCCACCGTGTCGCGCGACACCAGCGACACCTCACCGTCTGCACCCATCAGGTGCAGGGCGCGGACGCCGGCCGCCAGCACCCGGTTGGTGCGCCCCGAGCCGTGGGTGCCGGTCGCGACCGTGCCGGCCACCGAGATGTGCGGCAGCGAGCCGGTGTTGGCCAGCGCCAGCCCCTGGCGGGCCAGGTCGGTGCCGAGCTCGCCGAACCGGGTCGCGCCGCTGACCCGCACCACCTGGCGCTCGGAGTCGACGTCGACCACGGTCGGCATGCGGTGCAGCGACACCAGCGTGCCGTCGGTGGCGGCGACCTCGTTGAACGAGTGCCGCGACCCGAGCGCCCGCACCCGGCGCGACCCCGTCACCAGCCGGCGCAGCTCGTCGAGCGTCGTCGGCTCGGCGTACTCGGCCGGCCGGAACGTGATGTTGCCGGACCAGTTCCGTTGCGGCGCAGCGGTCATCGGGGGTCTCCAAGGTGCTCGCGGACGAAGTCGAGGGCCAGCGCATCGTCGTCCGGACCGCCACCCTCGTGGGCGTTGTACGGCCAGACCTGCAGGCGCTTCGGCCCGCCGTACGCCTGGTGCGCCGCGTAGACGGTCGACGGCGGCACCGTCTGGTCCATCAGCCCGACCGTGAGCAGCGCGGGGGCCGTGGCCCGCGCGCCGAGCACCACGCCGTCGACGTACGACAGCGTGCGCAGCACCGCGTCGACGTGGTGCCGGTGGGTCGCGAGGTAGTCGGTCAGCTCGCGGAACGGGTACGCGTCGGTGACGGTCAGCGCGTGCGCGACGTCGCACAGGAACGGCACCCGGGCCACGACGGCGCGCACCTCCGGGACCAGCGCCGCGACGGCGATCGCGGTGCCGCCGCCCTGCGAGATGCCGGTGACCGCGATGCGCTCGGGGTCGGTGCCGGGCAGGGCGCGGACGGCGTCGACGGCGCGCACGGCGTCGGTGAACAGCCTGCGGTAGTAGTAGGTGCGCGGGTCGAGCACGCCGCGCGTCATGACGCCGGGCACCTGCGGGCCGGCCGGCGCGAGGTCCGGCGTGTCACCGGTGCTCCACGTCGACCCCTGCCCACGGGTGTCCATCAGCAGGTGGGCGTACCCGGCACTGGCCCAGAGCAGGTTCGACAGCACGTGCCCGCGCCCGCCGCCGTAGCCCACGAACTCGACCACCGTCGGCAGCGGACCGTCGACCCCGGCCGGACGCCGCAGCCAGGCGCGCACCGGCTGGCCGTCGAAGGCGGCGAACGACACGTCGAACGCGTCGAGGGTGCGCAGACCGGTGTCGACGGGCTCGACGACGGGCGGCCGGTCGGCGGCACGGGCCTGCTCGAGCGTCTCGCTCCAGAAGGCGTCGAGGTCGGATGGCGCCCGCACGCTGCTGCGATAGGTGTCGAGCGCGTCCGGCCCGAGGTCGCTGTGCACCGGCTCAGCCTGGACCCTCGCCACCGCCGCCGTCGCGCTGGGGGGCCGTTGCGTGCGACACCCGGACGTCGGGGTGCAGCGCCCGCCGGTGGTCGACGACTCGCAGCGACCCGGTGAGCAGCACCTCGACGGCGCCGCGGACGTCGGCGCTGGAGGCCCCGAACCGCAGCTCGATCGCGCCCGGCTCGACGACCCGGCGTCCGTCGCGACCGGTGAACGACGTCAGGTCGGCCGGCAGCGCGACGTCGACCGTGGCCGAGGCGCCGGGCTCGAGCGGCACCCGGGCGTACGCCACGAGCCGCTGCACCGGCCGCACCACCGAGGCGACCGGGTCGTGCAGGTAGACCTGCACCACCTCGGTGCCGGCGACGTCGCCGGTGTTGGTGACGGTCACGGCGGCGCGCACCGTGCCCGCCGTGTCGACCTCGTCGGTCTGGACCGTCGGTGCGCCCCAGGTGAACTCGGTGAGGGTCAGGCCGTGGCCGAAGGCGAACGCCGGGGTGGGGTCGACGTCCGACACCTCGCTGCGGCGGTCGAGCGGCGCCGCGAGGTACGTCGTGGGCTGGCTGCCCGGGCGGGCCGGCAGGCTCACCGGCAGCCGGCCCTCCGGGGCGACCCGGCCGCTCAGCACGCCGGCGACGGCACCGGCCCCCTCCTCGCCGGGCAGGAACGCCGCCACGACGGCGGCCGCCTCGGTGGCCGCGGCGCCCAGGCAGTACGGTCGGCCCGCGAGCAGCACGACCACGACCGGGGTGCCGGCCGCCAGGAGCGCGTCGAGCAGCTGCTGCTGCGCGCCCGGCAGCGCGAGATCGGCTGCGTCGCAGCCCTCGCCGCTGGTGCCCCGCCCGAACAGCCCCGACCGGTCGCCGAGCGCGACCACGACGACGTCGGCGGCCTCGGCCACCCGCACCGCCTCCGCGATGCCGTCGGTCGCGCCGTCGTCGACCCCGGTGCCCCGCGCCGTCGTCACCTCGACCTCGGGCAGCTCGGCCCGCAGCGCCTGCAGCAGCGTGGGCAGCTCGATGCCGACCGGCACGTCGGGGTGCTGCACCCCCACGTGCAGCGGGAACGAGTAGCACCCGAGCAGCGCGTCGACGGTGTCGGCGTTCGGGCCCACCACCGCGAGTCGTCGCGGCACGGCGCCCCTGCGCCGCAGCGGCAGCACGCCGGCGTTGCGCAGCAGCACGACCGACCGCTCGGCCACCTCGCGCGCCAGGGCCCGGTTCACCGGGCCGTCGAGGTCGACGGCTCCCGCCGGCTGCGCGTCGCCGCGCCCGCGCAGCACCGGCGGCGTCGGGTCGTAGTCGGGGTCGAGCAGCCCGAGCTCGGCCTTCTGCGTCAGCACCCGCCGCAGCGCCCGGTCGACCAGCACCTCGTCGACCGCACCGGAGCGCACCGCCTCCAGCAGCGGCTCGCCGTACGCCTTGACCGTGGGCAGCTCGACGTCGACCCCGGCGGTCAGCGCCGCGGTGGCCGCCTCGCCCCAGGTGCCGGCGACGCCGTGCAGCAGGTGCAGGAACCCGATGCCGAAGTAGTCGGCGACCACGGTGCCCTCGAAGCCCCAGTCGTCGCGCAGCAGGCCGGTCAGCAGCGACTCGTCGGCGGCCGAGGGCACGCCGTCGGTGTCGGTGTAGGCGTGCATGACCGAGCGCGCCCCGGCTCGCACCGCCATCTCGAACGGCGGCAGCATGACGTCGGCGCGCTCACGGGTACCCATCGACACCGGTGCCAGGTTGCGCCCCGCGCGGGACGCCGAGTACCCGACCAGGTGCTTCAGCGTCGCCACGACACCCGCCGACTGCAGGCCCTCGACGTACGCCGTGGTGATGGTGCCGACGAGGTACGGGTCCTCGCCGGCCGTCTCCTCGACCCGGCCCCAGCGGGCGTCGCGGACGACGTCGAGCACCGGCGCCAGCCCCTGGTGCACGCCGACCGAGCGCAGGTCCGCACCGATCGCAGAGGCCATGCGCCGCACCAGCTCCGGGTCGAACGTCGCACCCCACGACAGCGGCACCGGGTAGGCCGTCGCGCCCCAGGCGGCGAAGCCGGCCAGGCACTCCTCGTGGGCGACCGCCGGGATGCCGAACCGGTTGGCGCCGACGATGCGCTGCTGCGTGCGCATGAGCGACAGCGCCCCGAGCGCGGGGTCGACCGGCGCGGTGCCGAACGGCCGGGTGAGCTGGCCCAGCCCCTGCGGCAGCAGGGCGTCCAGGTCGACGACGTCCTCCATGTCGTGCTGGTGCGGAGCGACCTCGGCGCCCTCGGCCGACGCACCGACCCAGACGCCGACCAGCTGCGCGACCTTCTCCTCCAGCCGCATCTCGGCCACCAGGGCCTCGACCCGGTCGGGCACCGGCAGGGCGGTGTCGTGCCACGCCGGCGGTGCCGACGTGCTGCTGTCGAGCGTCATGTGTCAGGGCTACTTTCCGCCGACGCCCATGAGGCCCTGCACGAGGGCCCGGCGTGCGAACAGGTACACGAGGAGGACCGGCACCATCGAGAGCACCACGGCCGCGAGCAGGCCGGGCACGTTGATGCCGTACTGGGTCTGGAAGTTGTAGAGGCCGAGCGTGGCGACCTTCGTCGACTCGCTCTGGGTCAGGATGAGCGGGAAGAGGAAGCCGTTCCAGGCCTGCAGGGCCGAGAACACCACGATGGTCGAGATGCCACCGCGCGACAGCGGCAGCACCAGCCGCAGGAACGTGCGGGTGGACGACGCGCCGTCCATCGCCATCGCCTCGTACAGCTCGGAGGTGATGTCGCGCATGGTGCCCGCCAGCACCAGCGTGCACACCGGCAGCGCGAACGCCGCCGTCGGCAGGATGACGCCGAGCAGGTTGTCGTACAGGCCGGCCGAGCTGATCACGTAGAACACCGGCACCACGACGGCCTGCGCGGGGATGGCCAGGCCGAGCAGGAACACCCGGAACACCACCGTCGCCGCGCGGTTGCGGCTGCGCACCACCGAGTAGGCGAGCGGCGGCACCAGCAGCAGCACGATCGCGACCACCGCGACGGTGACGACGAGCGTGTTCAGCAGGTAGCGACCGAACCCGCCGGTCACCGCCGTCACGTAGTTGTCGAAGGTGACGTGCGAGGCCGGCGAGAGCGGGCCGGACGCCGTGTAGTCGGTGCGCGTCTTGAGGGTGGCGTTCACCAGCACGTAGACGGGGATCGCGACGACCAGCAGCCACAGCGTGGCGGCGATCCCGGCCGCGTAGTTGGGGCGCTGCATCACACACCCTCCAGGTCGCTGCGCATCTTGTCGTACCCCGACACCCGCACGACGATCGTCGACACGAGGGTGGCGACGACCACGAGCACCAGGGCGATCGCGCTGCCCGTGCCGTAGTCGAACGCCTTGAAGGCCTTCTGATACATGTAGTACGCGGTGATCGTGGTGTCGGTGCCCGGGCCGCCCTGGGTCAGGATCAGCACGGTGTCGAACGTCGTGAGCCCGCCGACGACCATCAGGATCATCGAGGTGATCGCCGCGTTCCTCAGCTGCGGCAACGTGATCGCGAAGAACTGCCGCACCCGGCCGGCGCCGTCGATCTGCGCCGCCTGGTACAGCACCTGCGGCACGGCACGCGCCGCACCCTGGTAGATCAGCGTGTGGAACGGCGTGAACTGCCAGGTGCCGACGAACGCCAGCACCGCGATGGCGCCGGAGCGGCTGCCGAACAGGTTGCCGTCACCGAACAGCCAGGTGGCCTGCGCCGGCACCCCGAAGTTCGGGTCGAGCAGCGCCCGCCACAGCACCGAGATCGCGGCGGCCGACAGCAGCAGCGGCACGAAGTAGATCGCCGACAGGATCGCGCGATTGCGCTGCGGCCCGGCGGCCCAGGTGCCGATCAGGATGCTGAGCGGCGTCTGGATCACCAGCCCGAGACCGGTGAGCAGCAGCGACAGCCACAGGCTCTTGACCATCACCGGGTCGTGCACGAGCGCCTGCCAGTTCTGCAGGCCCACCCACTGCGGCGGGCCGAGCCCGCCCCAGCTGACGAACGACAGCACCGCCACCAGCACGAGCGGCACGATCGCGAAGACGGTGAAGAACAGGGTGGCCGGCAGCGCCCAGACCACGCTGGGCCGGCCGACGTCCGGACCGCTCGAGCGCGCCGGGCGGCCCCGCCGGACCGGGGCGGACGCCGTGGCGCCCGTCCCGGTCGGCGTGGCGAGCGACGTCATGCCGCGGGCGGCAGCGCCTGCATGGCCTGCACGAACCCGTCGGCGTCCAGGCCGCCGTTGAAGAACTGCTGCACGGCCTGGTGGATGGGGGTGATCGCAGCCGGCGGGTACGCCTGGTCCCAGCTGAGCTGGAACGCGGGGGCCGCCTTCACCAGGTCGTACTGGTACTTCGAGTACTCGGGGCTGGCCGAGGCGTCGAGGAACTTCTCGGTGTTGGTGGTCGTGGGCAGGTTGCCCACGCCGAGCTGCGCCTTCACGAACTCGTCCGAGTACTGGATCTTCAGGAAGTCGCGGACGGCGTCCGGGTACCTGGTGTTCTTCAGCACCGAGTAGAAGTTGTTCGTGTTGCCGACCAGGTTCGCCGGGTCGCCCTTGCCGCCGGCGATCGTCGGGAACGAGGAGTAGCCGAGGTCCTTCTTGGCGAAGGCCGGGCTGGCGTCCTGCTGCGTCGAGTACTCCCACGAGCCCATGAGCTCGAACGCGGCCTTGCCCTTGGCGAGCAGCGCCGCTGAACCGCCGTCGGTGAACTTCACCGAGTCGTAGTTCTTGCCGAACGCGCCGGCGTCGATGAGCTGCTTCAGCATCGCGAGCGCCTTCTTGCTGTCGTCGCTCGCCCACGCCTCCTTGTCACCGCCCAGCGCCTTCTTGAACAGGTCGGGGCCGGCGACCCGGTCGTAGACGTACTCGAACCACATGAGGGTCGGCCACTGGTCGCCGCCACCGAGGGCGATCGGCGTGATGCCCTTGCCCTTGAGCGTCTGCACGGCGCTCAGCAGCTCGTCCCACGTCTTGGGCGCGCTGATGCCGTTCTCCTGCAGCACCTTCTGGTTGCTGAACATCAGCACCGGCTGGGTGCCGCGCATCGGCACGCCGTACGCCTTGCCGTCGACGACAGCGGTGTCGAACACCGAGGGCAGGAACGCCGCCTTGAGCTGCGGGTCCTGCTTGATCATCTCGTCCAGCGGCAGCAGCAGGTTGGCCTTGACGAACGGCTGGATGGAGCCGCCGCCCCAGTTGAAGAAGACGTCCGGCGCCTGCTTGGTGTTGATGATCGTCTGCAGCTTGGTCTGGTAGTCGGCGCCGGGGATGGTGTCGAGCACCGCCTTGACCTTCGCCGTCTTGTTGTACGTCGCGATCAGCTGCTTCTCGACCTTGTTGGCCGCGTCGCCGTAGACGAGCACGTGGATCTCGTTCGCCGGCCGGCTGGACGCCGCCGGTGCGCTGCCGCCGCCGCACGCCGCGAGGGTGAGGGCGGCCACCGCCGCGACACCCGCTGCTGCGGGGCGGAGGAGCCGTGAGCGTAGGTTCATCGTCGAACGCCTCTCGAAAGTTTCGGCTGCATTGCCGAAAGCAGTTGTGCATGGCGACCATACGGACGGCGTCCGAGGGGGTCAAGGCCATGACGCGTTGCCGTAGGCTGCGCGACGTGGCAGACAGCGCGCCGGAGCCGGCCCCGCCGGACCGGCCCGCGGGCGCCCGGGTGACGCTCGCCCACGTGGCCGAGGAGGCCGGCGTCTCGCTCTCGACCGCCTCCAAGGTGCTGAACGGGCGCGGCGACGTCGCCGCCGCCACCCGCAGCCGCGTCGAGTCGCTGCTGGTGCGCTACGGGTACCGCCGCCGGGCCGCGGGCACGCCGGAGGCGCCGCTCATCGAGCTGGTCTTCCACGAGCTCGACAGCGCCTGGTCGATGGAGCTCATCCGCGGCGTCGAGGAGGTCGCGGTCGAGGCCGGCGCCAGCGTGGTGCTCACCCGCAGCGGCACCCGGCACGCGCCCGGGCCCGAGTGGGTCGACGGCGTGCTGCGCCGGCGTCCGCTGGGCGTGGTGCTGGTGTTCTCCGCGTTGCCCGCCGAGCTGCGCGAGAAGCTCTCGTCGCGCGCCATCCCGTTCGTGATCGTCGACCCGGCCGGCGACCCGGCCCCCGACGTCCCCTCGGTCGGCTCGGCCAACTGGCAGGGCGGCGTCGCGGCCACCCAGCACCTGATCGACCACGGGCACCAGCGCATCGCGATCGTCACCGGGCCGCAGGACATGATGTGCTCCGTGGCGCGGCTGGCCGGGTTCCGGTCGGCGATGGGGATGGCCGGTCTCGACGTCGACCCCGAGCTGGTGCGCTTCGGCGACTTCCACGTCGAGGGCGGTCACAAGCACGCGGCCGAGCTGCTCGACCTGCGGCACCCGCCGACGGCGATCTTCGCCGGCAGCGACCTGCAGGCGCTCGGGGCCATCGAGGCGGCGCGCATGCGCGGCCTGCGCATCCCCGAGGACCTGTCGGTGGTCGGGTACGACGACATCCCGGTGGCGCGCTGGTCGAGCCCGGCGCTCACCACCGTGCACCAGCCGCTGCAGCGCATGGGCCAGGAGGCCGCGCGGCTGGTGCTGCGGCTGCGCGACGGCGACGTCAGCGCGACCCGGATGGACCTCGCGGTCGACCTGGTGGTGCGCGACAGCACGGCGCCGCCGGCGTCCGCCCCTGCCTGAGCGGACGGACGCCGACAGCGCCTGCGCGACTAGGCGCGCGGCGCGTGCCGCGGCGCCAGGGCGAGCGTGCGGCGCAGCGCGTCGTACGCCGGCTTCGGCCGGTAGCTCTCGTCGTAGACGGCGGCGGAGCCCTCACCGGGGAACGTCTGCGGCACCCACTGGTACCTGTCGGTGAATCCCCAGACGGTGAACGAGACGCAGCTGGGCTCGAGCAGGCAGTCCTGCAGCAGCAGGGTGTAGCCGGCGCTCTGCGCGTTCACCTCGGCCGGGTCGGCGGGCAGCGTGATGCGCACGTCGGCCTCGGTCATGGCCGTCTTCACCCCGAGCCGCCCGAAGCGCCGCAGGTTCGCGGCGAGGTCCTCGGGGAAGGGGTACTGGGTGCTGAGGTGCGCCTGGAAGCCCACGCCCTGCACCGGCACGCCCTTCGCGCGGAGCTTCTTCACCAGCGCGTACGCCGCGTCGCTCTTCGGCCCGATCGACTCGAGGTTGTAGTCGTTGTAGAACAGCAACGCCTTCGGGTCGGCCTGGTGCGCCCAGCGGAACGCGTCCTCGATGTACTCCGGGCCGATCACCTGCAGCCAGAGGGAGTCGCGCAGCGACCCGTCCTCGTCGAAGGCCTCGTTGACGACGTCCCACGCCCAGACCTGCCCGCGGTAGCGGCCGGCCTCGGCCCGGATGTGCTGCTTCAGCACCGCCTTCAGCTCGCGCTTGGTCCACGTGCGCGACGTCAGCCACGACGGCAGCTGGTTGTGCCACACCAGGGTGTGGCCACGCACCTTCTGGTGGTTCGCCTTCGCGGCGGCGACCAGCGCGTCGGCCTGCGTGAAGTCGTACCTGCCCCGCTCGGGCTCGACGACCTCCCACTTCATGACGTTCTCCGGCGTCACCGAGTCGAACTGGGCCGACACCGCCGAGCGGTACGTCGCGTCGGCGGCCAGCGCGCTGGTGTCGACCGCCGTGCCGATCCGGACGCCGGTGTGCTTCGCCAGCTGGCGCAGCGTCGACGTCGTCGGGTCGGGCACCTTGGCGGCGCCCTCGGCGCTGGTGACCGCACCGCCGGCCAGCACCGCGCCCACCACGGCACCCACCGCGACCACGCGTGCCGCCGTCCCCTGGAGACCTCGTCGTCTCATGGTTCCTCCGTCTGAAAGTTTCGGGCAGATCCCCGACACCGGTGGACGCTAGGTGACCGGACGAAGCCCCGTCAACGGGACGGAACGCCCCGGCGCGGTTCGGCAGGTCGGTGACCGCAACCCCTCGACAAACGATTGCAAGCGGCTCTACGGTGCGGGGGTCCTGAGCGACGGCGCTCGGGCGGACGCGGAGGTCCAGGCATGAGCGGCACGCTCACCAGACGGGGTCTGCTCGGTGCAGCGGCCGCCACCACGGTCACCGCCGGCGCGGTCGGCTCGGGCGAGACCGCCGCGGCCACCGGCGGGCACGGGCACCACCCGGCATCCAGGCACGAGTTCGTCGTGCACGACGCGACCGTGCTGTCGATGGACCCCGCGGTCGGCGACCTGACCCGCGGTGACGTGCACGTGCGCGACGGGCGCATCGTCGCCGTCGGGCGCGGCCTGCGCGCCCGCGGCGAGCGCATCGACGGCCGCGGCACCGTCGTGATGCCCGGCCTCGTCGACACGCACTGGCACCTGTGGACGTCGCTGTACCGCTCGCTGTCGAGCACCTCGCCGGCCAACGCCTACTTCGCGCTGAACCTGCGCAACGGCGCCAAGTGCCTGCCGTCCGACCTGTACGCCGGCGCCCGGATGGGCCTCGCCGACGCCGTCAGCACCGGCATCACGACGGTGCACGACTGGTCGCACAACCTGCGCTCGCCCGCGCACGCCGACGCCAACCTGCGCGCGCACGCCGAGGTCGGGCTGCGCGGCCGCTTCTCGTACGGCTCGCCGCAGGGCCTGCCGGTCACCGAGCGGATCGACCTCGCCGACCTGGCACGCGTCAAGCGCGAGTGGTTCGACGCCGGACGGTTGCCGCTGATGCACCTCGGGCTCGCCGGCCGGCCGCCGGGTCAGTCGCCCGAGAGCGTCTTCCGCCCCGAGTACGACACCGCCCGCGGGCTGGGGCTGCCGGTCAGCTACCACGCCAACTCCACGGTGGCGCAGGGCGCGCTGCAGATGATCCGGCAGCTGTCCGAGCAGCGGATGCTGACACCGGCCACGCAGCTGATCCACGCCCTGTACACGACGGCCGACGAGCGCGCCGCGGTGCGCGACAGCGGCGCCTCGATCAGCTCGAGCCCGTGGTCGGAGCTGCTCATCGGGTACGGCGTCCCGCCGGTGAAGCAGCTGCTCGACAGCGGCGCGCTCTTCACGCTCTCGATCGACACCCTGCCGCTGACCGGCACCGCCGACATGTGGTCGGTCATCCGGCTCGCCGTCGGCCTGGCCCGTGGCGAGGCGCTGGACGAGTTCGCGGTCAGCGCCCGGCGGGTGCTGCAGATGGCGACCATCGACGGTGCCCGGGCCCTCGGCCTCGGCGCCGTCACCGGCTCGCTCACCCCGGGCAAGCGCGCCGACCTGGTGATGGTGCGCGCCGACTCGGTGCACACCGCACCGCTCACCGACCCGGCCAGCACCATGGCGCTGGCCGCCGGCGCCGAGGACGTCGACACCGTCGTCGTCGACGGCCGCATCCTCAAGCGGCACGGGCGGCTCACGACGCTCGACGCCGACCGCATCGCCCGCGACACCTCGCGCGCGCTCGCCGCCCTGCTGGCCCGCTGAGGGGGGCACCACGATGACCGGACGCATCTCGTACGTGCCGATGGAGCAGCTCGACGAGCGGATGCAGGCCGAGCTGCGACGGTGCGCCGCCGAGGGCACCCCGCGCCCCGAGAGCTCGGCGGTGCGCGCGCACGCCCCGAACGCGTTCTGGGCGTTCGCCGACTCGTGGCAGGCGCTGTTCCGCGAGGGCGTGGTCGACCACGCGCTGAAGGAGCTGTGCCGGGTCTACGTGTCGCGCACGGTGAACTGCCAGTTCTGCGGCAACCAGCGCTCGGGCCAGGCGGCGCTGGCCGAGCGGGAGTACGACGACCTCATCGACTTCGAGTCCTCCGACCGCTACGACGAGCGGCAGAAGGCGGCCCTCGCCTACACCGAGGCCATCGCCTGGCGCCTCGACGTCGGCGACGACTTCTGGGACCGGGTGCGGTCGCACTTCACCGAGCCCGAGCTGGTCGAGCTCGGCTGCTTCGTGGCGCTCACGTTCGGGCAGCAGAGCTGGATCCGCATGCTCGACATCGGCCACCAGCAGTACCTGCCCGGCACCGACGCCGGGCTCGCCACCGCCCGGTAGCCCCGTCGTCCTGACGTCGCACGAGTCCGCCCCCGAGCCGTGCACGACGGCTCGGGGGCGGAGGTGCTGGTGCGCTACAGGTTGCTGCGCACGGCGCTGATCAGCTCGCCGTCCGCGGTGTCGCCGCTCAGCTCCCAGAAGAACGACCCGGCCAGGCCCTGCTGCGTGGCCCAGCGCATCTTGCCGGCGAGGGTGGCGGGGGTGTCGTAGCCCCACCACTCACCCGCGCAGGCGGTGGAGTAGGCGGTGCCGCCCACCGTGCCGTTCGCCGGGCACCTGGTCTTGAGCACCTTGTAGTCCTCGATGCCCTGCTCGTACGTGCCGGGCGCCGGGCCGGTGGCCGAACCGCCCGGCGCCGACTGCGTGACGCCGGTCCAGCCGCGGCCGTAGAACCCGACGCCGAGCAGGATCTTGCTCGCCGGGACGCCGAGGCTCTGCAGCTTCGCGATCGCCGTGGCCGAGTCGAAGCCCTGGGTGGGGATGCCGGGGTACGACGTCAGCGGCGAGTGCGGGGCGGTCGGGCCCTGCGGCGCGAAGGCACCGAAGTAGTCGTAGGTCATCGGCATGTAGAAGTCGACGTACTGGGCCGCGCCCCCGTAGTCCGCCTTCTCCAGCCTGCCGCCGGAGGTGCCGTCCGCGGTGATGGCCGACGTGACCAGGTCGCTGCCGAACCGGTCGCGCAGCGCGCGCATCAGGTTCTTGTACGCCGCCGCCCCGCTGCTGTCGCACGACAGACCGCAGGCGTTCGGGTACTCCCAGTCGATGTCGATCCCGTCGAAGACGTCCGCCCAGCGGGGGTCCTCCACCAGCTTGCGACAGGAGTCCGCGAACGCGGCCGGGTTCGCCGCCGCCTGGGTGAAGCCGCCGGACCAGGTCCAGCCGCCGAACGACCAGACGATCTTGAGACCGGGGTGCTGCTTCTTGAGCTTGCGCAGCTGGTTGAAGCTGCCGCGCAGCGGCTGGTCCCAGGTGTCGGCGACGCCGTCGACCGAGTCGGCCGCCGTGTAGGCCATGTCGTGGTCGGCGTAGGAGTCGCCGACAGCGCACTGGCCGTTGGTCACGTTGCCGAAGGCGTACACGAGGTGCGTGAGCTTGGCGGCCGACCCGCTCGTCTCGATGTTCTTCACCTTGTAACCGCGGCCGTAGACGCCCCAGTCGGTGAAGTACCCGACGACCTTCTTGCCGCTCGCCGGCGGGGTCGTGGTGGGCGGGGTCGTGGTGGGCGGGGTCGTGGTGGGCGGGGTCGTGGTGGGCGGCCTCGTGGTGGGCGGCGTCGTGGGCGGCGTCGTCGTGGGCGGCGTGGTGGGCGTCTGGGTCGACGTCGGGGTCGAGGTCGTCGGCGGCGTGGTCGGGGTCGTGCTGCAGGACCCGACGTCCACCCAGACGTCCTGGGCGTTCGCGCCCGGGACGTCGCCGTAGGTCCACCACTTCGCCCGCCAGCCGTGCGCGGCGTAGGTGACCTCCTGACCGCCGGTGTACGCGGTGGTGCGGGACCAGGTGGATCCGGGACACGCGATCGCGGACGCGGCGGGGGCCCCGGCGACCGCACCGGCGAGCAGCGCCGCGGTGACGGCCGCGACACCTCCGGCTGACAGCAACTGGCGTCGTGACGACATCGGCACTCCAGTGGGGACGCACGGACGCGAGCTGCCTCCGTGAGATGGATATGTTCGGACTCTTAACTTATTGCCAGAGTCAAACATAGCTACGGAATGCCCGGTTTGTGAAGAGGCCCTCGGCCGTTCGGACGAGACGGCGTGCGCGCAGGGGTCGTCGACCGCCGTGCTCGGTGCAGCCTGCTGGTGTGCCGCCGACGGTTCACTCCCTGCGGCTGCGGCACCGTTCGCTGGGCGTGCACACCCCTCGGACGGTGCGCGAGCCGACTTCACGTGGCGCGCGAAGGCCGGGGGTCAGGCGAGGACGCGCAGGGGGTGCTCGAGCAGGTCGGTGAACACCTGCACCCACTGCGCCGCGGTGGCGCCGTCGACCGGGCGGTGGTCGACCGACAGGGTCACGTGCAGCACGGTGGCGACGTCGAGCTGCCCGTCGACGACGACGGGCTCCTGGCGAGCGGCGCCGACGGCGAGGATCGACGCGTGCGGCGGGTTGATGATCGCGCTGAACCGCTCGACGCCGTAGCCGCCGAGGTTCGAGACGGTGACGGTGCCGCCCTCGAGCTCGTCCTGGCGCAGCCGGCCGGCGCGCGCCCGGGTCACCAGGTCGGCGTTCGCGGCGGCGATCGAGCCGATGGTGCGCTGGTCGACGCCTCGCAGCACGGGTGTCACCAGGCCGCGGTCTGTGGCCACCGCGACGGCGACGTCGACGGACGTGAACCGGCGGACGGCGTCATCGCCCCAGGTGACGTTCAGGTCGGGCACCGCGACGTGCGCACGCGCGACCGCGGCCACCACGAGGTCGTTCACCGACACCTTGGTGCCGCCGCCGGCGTTCAGCTCGGCCCGCAGCGCCAGCAGCGCGTCGACCCGGGCGCTGCCCTCGACGAAGAAGTGCGGCGCCTGGGTGACGCTCTGGGTGAGCCGAGCGGCCACCGTGCGGCGCAGCCGCGTGTGCGGCACGTCCTCGTACCCCGTCGCCGGATGCGGTGCCTGCGCCACCGGGCTCGGCTCGGGCTGCGGGGCCTGTGCCGCAACGGGTGCAGCAGGCTCTGCGGCCCGGGCAGCGACCGCACCCTGGACGTCGCGTCGCACGATGCGCCCGTTCGGGCCGGTGCCGTGCAGCGACTCGACGTCGAGCCCGGCCTCGCGCGCCAGCCGGCGGGCCAGCGGGCTGGAGAAGACCCGGCCACCTCCCGTCGCCGCGCCGTTCGAGAGCACCTGCGGCGTCACGGGCTCGGGCTGCGGGGCCCCGTCGTCCGCCCGGTCGGTGAGCCCGCCGTCCACGCCGTCCTCGGCCCCGGCCAGGGGCGCGTCGGCACCGCTGTCGGGCGCGCCGGCACCGAGCTGCGCCAGCAGGGCGTCGACGTCGTCGACCTGCTCGCCCGGCTCGCCCACCAGCGCGATGACCTCGCCCACCTCGACGGTGCTGCCGGCGGCGACCAGCACGCGCAGCAGCACGCCGTCGGCGTCGGCGGGCACGTCGACCACGGCCTTCTCGGTCTCGACGGTCACCACGGGGTCGCCGGCGGCGAACGAACCCTGCTCGGTCACCGGCCACTCGGCCACGACGGCCTCCGTCGTGCCGGCCGCGACCTCGGGCATCTTCAGCAGCCGCGCCACGTCAGGCCTCCGAGATCTGGGTGAGGGCGGCGGCGACCTCGTCGACGCCGGCGACGGCCGCGGCCTCGAGCACCTTGCTGATGCTGGGCGACGCCTCGCGACCGGTGACGCGCTGCACCGGCTGGTCGAGGTGGTCGAAGCAGCGGCGCTGGATCTCGTCGGCCAGCCACGCGCCGTACGACGTGCCGACCGGGCCCTGCTCGGCGATCAGCACCACGCCGGTCTTCTGCACGCTGGCCTCGACGGTCTCCCAGTCGAGGCTCGCGCGGTCGAGCCAGCGCAGGTCGATCACCTCGGCGTCGACGCCGGTCTGCTCGACGGCCTGCAGCGCCGGTCGCACCATGCCCAGGTAGGTGATGAGCGTGACGTCGGAACCGTTGCGCCGCACCGCCGCCCGGCCGACCGGCAGGCAGTAGTCGAGGTCGTCGACCGGCCCCTCGCCCGTCGAGGTGTAGAGGTCGACGTGCTCGAGCACCACGACCGGGTCGTCGAGCGCGAGCGCGGTGTTCAGGAGGCCCACGTAGTCGAACGGCGTCGACGGCGCCACGACGCGCAACCCGGGGGCGGTGGTCAGCACGCCTGCCGGGTCCATCGAGTGCTGCGAGCCGTACCCCGTCCCCATGGCGACCTTGCTGCGCAGCACGAACGGCACCGCACCGTCACCACCGAACATGTGCCGGGCCTTCGCCACCTGGTTGAACAGCTGGTCGGCGGCGACCCACATGAAGTCGGCGTACATGAACTCGACGACCGGCCGGAAGCGACCGTCGATCGCCATGCCGCCGGCGAGCCCGGCGAAGGCGTTCTCGCTGATCGGCGTGCCGAGCACCCGGCCGGGGAACCGGTCGGGCAGACCGCGGGTGGCGCCGTTGGTGCCGCCGTTCAGCTTGTGCACGTCCTCGCCCATGACGACGACGCGGTCGTCGGTCTCCATGCGGCGGCCCATCACCTCGGCCACCACGTCGACCAGCTTGCGCTCGGCCAGCTCGCCGGTGAACGAGTCGCGGTCGGCGAACCGCTGCCCCACCAGCTCGCTGGTGTCGCCTCGCACCCCGACGTCGGCGAAGGCCGGGTCGGGCCATTCCGACGGCTTGATGCGGCGCTGCCCGGGCTTGCCGCCCTCGACCGGCTCGAGCAGCGCGTCGGCGGCCTCGCGCACCAGGTCGCGTGCCCGGTCGCGGGCGGCGTCCACCTGCTCCTGCGTGAGCAGACCGCGCCGAACGACGTGCCCGGCCGTCTGCAGCAGCGGGTCGCGGTCGCGCCAGAGCCGCTCCTCCTCCTTGCTGCGGTAGCCGAACGCGCTGCCGGGGAACGCACCGTTCTGGTGGAAGAAGCGGTACGTCACGGCCTCGACGACGGCGGGGCCGGCTCCGGAGCGCATGTGCTGCACCGCCCGCTGCATCGCCAGGTACGTCGCGAGCGGGTCCATGCCGTCGACCCGCCAGCTCGCGATGCCGAAGCCCGGCCCGCGCGCCGACAGCCGCGGCTCGCCGGTGGCCTCCTCGACGGTCGTCGAGACGGCGTACTGGTTGTTCTCGATGAAGAAGCAGACCGGCAGCTTCCACGCGGCGGCCAGGTTCATCGTCTCGAGCGTCGAGCCGATGTTGACCGCGCCGTCGCCGAAGTACGACACCGACACCGCGTCGGTGCCGGCCAGCCGGTGCGAGAAGGCGAAGCCCGCGGCCTGCGGCACCCCGCCGCCGACGATCGCGTTGGTGCCCATGGCACCTGCGGCCTTCCACTGCAGGTGCATCGAGCCGCCGCGGCCGTGGCTCCAGCCGCGGTCGAGCCCGCAGATCTCGGCGAGGGTCCGGAGCACGACGGTGCGCACGTCGTCCGACACGTCCTCGGTGAGGTCGAGCCCCTTGGGGGCGACGTGCGCCAGCGCCTTCGCCAGGAACTGGTGGTGGCCGCGGTGCGAGCCGTTGACGGTGTCACCGTCCGCGAGCGCCAGCACCGACCCGACCGCACCGCCCTCCTGGCCGATGCTCGAGTGCGCCGGGCCGTGCACCAGGCCCGCGTTGGCGAGCTCGAGCACCTGCTCCTCGAAGGTCCGCACGAGCAGCAGCTGGTGCAGCATCGCGGTGAGCAGCGCCGGTTCCGCGGCGTCCCAGTCCTCGTCGGTCGCCACCACCCCGACCCACGGCACGGACGGCGTCAGCTGGTCGTCGGTGGTCATGCGGTGCTCCCCTGCGGTGTGCCGGATGCGTTCTCGTGCAGGCGGTTCCACGCCTTGCCGTGCGGGTACGACACCAGCTCGAGCTGCAGCCCCCAGGGCGCCCGGAAGTACACCCAGCGCTGCCCCTCGTGGTGGCTGCTGCTGGCCGTGGGCTCGCCGAGCACCTCGACGCCGTGCTCGTGCAGCGCGGCCACGGCGGCGTCCAGGTCGTCGACGTACAGCGCCAGGTGGTG
Organism: Angustibacter aerolatus; assembly: GCF_054776675.1. Lineage (NCBI taxonomy): Bacteria > Bacillati > Actinomycetota > Actinomycetes > Kineosporiales > Kineosporiaceae > Angustibacter > Angustibacter aerolatus. The sequence continues at coordinate 44,298 of NZ_BAAHBM010000004.1, read as the reverse complement.
GCCGCCGACGTCGCTGTTGCGCGGTGGTTCACGTCGCTGGTCCGGAGCCTCGTACGCGAAGACCTCGAGCACGGTGCCGTCGGGCAGCCGGAAGAACCGGTTCTGCGGTACCCGGGCGCGCGGGTGCACCCCGAGGTGCTCCTGCATCCACTCGCCGTCGTCGTCGCCGAACGGCCCGAGCGCGTAGAGGAACTCGCAGCCGAGCACCTCGACCAGGAACCGCTGCGCCTGGTCGAGGTCGGGCACGGTCAGCCCGACGTGGTCGAGCCGCCGCACCCCGGGCAGCGGACCCGTCACCAGGTGACCGCGATGTACTTGGACTCCAGGTAGTCGAGCATCCCCTCGTGCCCGCCCTCGCGCCCGACGCCGCTCTGCTTGGTGCCGCCGAACGGCGCGGCCGGGTCGCTCACCAGCCCGCGGTTCAGCCCGACCATGCCGGAGTCCAGCCGCTCGCTGACCCGCATGCCGCGGCCGAGGTCGCCGGTGTAGACGTAGCTCACCAGCCCGAACTCGGTGTCGTTCGCCAGCCGCACCGCCTCGTCCTCGGTGTCGAACGCCACCACGGGCGCCACGGGCCCGAAGATCTCCTCGCGCAGGATCGTCGAGGTGGGCGCGACGTCGACCAGCACGGTGGGCTCGAAGTACCAGCCGGTGCGGTCGGCGCGCGACCCGCCGGCCAGGGCGCGGGCGCCGTCCGCCACCGCGGCCTGCACGAGGTCGTCGACCTTGCCGACGGTCTCCTCGTTGACCAGCGGCCCGACCTGCGTGCCGTCGTCGAGGCCGGGGCCGACCACGAGGGCGGACATCCGCTCGGCCAGCCGTCGGCTGAACTCGTCGGCCACCGACCGCTCGACGTAGAACCGGTTCGCGGCGGTGCACGCCTCACCGGCGTTGCGCATCTTCGCGATCATGGCGCCCTCGATCGCGGCGTCCAGGTCGGCGTCGGCGAACACCACGAACGGCGCGTTGCCGCCGAGCTCCATCGAGCAGTTCACGACCTGGTCGGCGGCCTGCGCGAGCAGCACCCGACCCACCTCGGTCGAGCCGGTGAACGACAGCTTGCGCACGCGGTCGTCGTGCAGCATCGCCGAGACGACCTGCCCGCTCTTGCGCGACGGGACGACGTTCACCACGCCCGGCGGCACCCCGGCGTCCGCGAGCACCTGGGCCATGGCGAGCGCGGTCAGCGGGGTGTCGCTGGCCGGCTTCAGCACCACCGTGCACCCGGCGGCCAGCGCGGGACCGATCTTGCGGGTGGCCATGGCGGCCGGGAAGTTCCACGGCGTCACCAGCACGCAGATGCCCACCGGCTGCCGGACGACGACGATGCGGTTCGCCCCGGACGGCGCGGTCTGCACCGACCCGATCGAGCGCACCGCCTCCTCGGAGTACCAGCGGAAGAACTCGGCCGCGTAGGCCACCTCGCCGCGCGCGTCGACCAGCGCCTTGCCGTTCTCCAGCGACACCAGTCGGGCCAGCTGCTCCGACTGCTCGGTCATCAGCTCGAACGCGCGCCGCAGGATCTCGGCCCGCTGCCGCGGTGCGGTGGCGGCCCAGTCCTCGGCGGCGGCGGCCGCGGCGTCCACCGCGGCCATCGCGTCGTCGACCCGACCGTCGGCCACCGTGGCGATCAGGTCGCCGGTGGCGGGGTCGAGCACGTCGAAGCGGTCGCCCGCAGCGGCGGGGACCCACTTGCCGCCCACGAACAGGTCGGTTTGGACGGTGCTGACGTCGATGCTCTGCGACACGGTTCCGCTGCTCTCAGAAGGGGTTGGTGACGACGAGGTCCTGCGCGGGGTAGAGGGTGAGGACCTGCGGACCGTCCGCGGTCACCACGACCTCCTCCTCGATGCGGGCGGCCGAGAAGCCGTCCGCGGCGGGGCAGTAGGTCTCCAGCGCGAAGACCATGCCCTCGACCAGCTCGACGGGCTCCCGCATGCTGTTCAGCCGCGAGATGATCGGCCGCTCGTGCAACCCGAGCCCGAGGCCGTGCCCGAACTGCAGGCCGAACGCCGCGAGCTCGTCGGCAAAGCCGAAGTCGGTCGCCTTCGGCCACAGGGCGGCGATCTCGTCGGTGCCGACGCCCGGGCGCACCGCCTGGATCGCGACGTCCATCCACTCGCGGGCCTTCGTGTAGGCGTCGCGCTGGGCCGGCGTCGACGACCCGACGGCGAACGTGCGGTAGTAGCAGGTCCGGTACCCGTTGAACGAGTGGATGATGTCGAAGAACGCCTGGTCGCCCGGCCGGATGATGCGGTCGGTGAAGTTGTGCGGGTGCGGGTTGCAGCGCTCGCCGCTGATCGCGTTGACCGCCTCGACCTGGTCGCTGCCCATCTCGTACAGCCGCTTGTTCGCCAGCGCCACGATCTCGTTCTCGCGCACGCCCGGCCGCAGCTTCTCGACGATGTCGACGTACACGCCGTCGACCATCGCCGCGGCCTGGGTCAGCAGCATGATCTCGTCGGCGTTCTTGACGACCCGCGCGTCGAGCATCGACTGCTGGCAGTCGACGACGGTGATGCCCTGTCGCTGCATCTCCAGCATGAACGCCGGCTCCACGATGTCGACGCCCACCGGCTGACCGGTCAGCCCGGCGTCCGCCAGCATGCCGACGATCTGCCGCACGGCCGACTCCATCAGCCCGGCCGACGGCGCCACCGCACCGCGCATCCCGAGCATGCCGGGCAGGCAGTGCTCGTCGGGCAGCCAGTTCGAGTACAGCTGGTGGTGCCGGACGGCGGACCCGAAGTCCCACAGGTACGGCGCCTCTGAGCCCTCGCCCGAGCGGGTCAGCAGCGCGTAGCGCGTCATCTTGTCGCCGAGCGCACCGCCGATCCACGTCTGCGTCGTGTAGCGGATGTTGTAGAAGTCGAACAGCAGGAACGCCGCGCACTCCGAGGCCGCGAGCGCGTCCTTCGCCCGGCCCAGCCGGTACTCGCGCAGCCGCGCGAAGTCGACCCGCTCCTCGTAGTCGACGCCCATGTGGCCGGGCGCCGACATGGGGCGCGGCGTCACGGCTGCTCCTCGGCGAGGCCGTCGTCGACCTGGGCGTCCTCGGGCTTCAGCTCGAGGCCGGAGGCCTGCGCCTGCAGGTCGAGCAGGATCGCGAAGTCCTCGGTGACGCGGCCGCTCCCCACGCTGGACTGCACCAGCTGCGCGGTGGCCGCGGCGATCGGCATGGGGACGTCGTGCGCCCGAGCGGCCGCGAGCCCGAGGTCGAAGTCCTTGCGCAGCAGCAGCGGGGTGAAGGTGGGGGTGTAGTCGAGGTGCACGAACGCCGGTGACTTGTACCTGGTGAACACAGAACCCATGACGCTGTTGTTCAGGAAGTCGAGGAAGGCCGCGCGCGGCACGCCGCCCTTCTCCGCGAGCACGGTGATCTCGGCCATCGACTGGGTCACCACGCCGAGGAACAGGTTGTGGCAGATCTTCACCAGCCGCGCCAGGTCGCCCTCGCCGACGTACGTGACGTGCCGGCCGATGTGCCGCAGCAGGGGCGCGACCTGCTCGAACGTCTCCTCCGGTCCGGACGCGACGAGGCTCAGCTTGCCGGCCTTCACGACCTTGCCGTTGCCGCTGACCGGCGAGGCGAGGAAGGCGATGCCGCGCTCGACGCACGCTGCCCGCACCTGCTCCGACGCCTCGGTCGACACCGTCGAGCAGTCGACGACGACGCGCGGCAGCCGTTCGGCGTCGACCAGCAGACCGTCGTCGCCGAGCAGCACCTGCAGCAGGTCCTGCGACGTCGAGACCATCGTGAACACGACGTCGTGCCCGCGCAGGTCGGCGATCGCGTCGACGACCGTGGCGCCGTCCGCCGTGAGCGGCTCGGCCTTCGAGCGCGTGCGGTTCCAGGCGGAGACGTCGACCCCGGCCCGGGCCAGCCGGCGGGCCATCGCGAAGCCCATCCGGCCGCAGCCGATCCACCCCACCCGCGGTGCCGTCGTCACGCTCTCGTCGGTCATGGCTTCCCCATCTTTCTGCAATCGTTTGCTCAAGCGGCCGTCGGACGACCGGCTCGTGCGGTGGGTGGCTAGGCGGCGCTCGGCCCGGTCTCGGTGGTGCCGGCGGGCGCGGTGACGCGACCCCCGAGGTGCTCGGCCAGCCAGTCGGCGGTGCGCGGCCGGTGCCACGGGGCGACGTTCGCGCAGCCGTGGTTGCCGTCGTCGAGCATCAGCAGCTCGACGTCGGTGGTCACCTCGGCGACCAGCCGCTCGGCGTGCTCCGGCGGGATCAGCCGGTCCTTGCGACCGAACACCACCAGCAGCGGTGCGGTGATGCGCTCGGCCTGACCCTTCATGCTCAGCGTGTGCGCCACCTGCCGGGCGTCGGCGTCGGTCTCGCTGCCGGACCGCACGCGGAACGCCTCGCGGGTCACGACGGGCAGCTGGTCCCAGCACTCGCCGAAGTCGTAGGGCCCGGCCAGCGCGACGCACGCCCGCACCCGGTCGCCCAGCTCGGCCGCGACCCGCGGCGAGTAGTAGCCGCCCAGGCTCACGCCCCAGACGCCGATGCGCTCGGCGTCGAGCTCGGGCACCGCCGTCAGCGCGTCGACGATCGCGGCCGCCGGCGCCGACCAGTCGCCGCGGATCGGCAGGTGAGCCTCGACCTCGCCCTGCCCCGGGCCGTCGACGGCGTACGTCGCGAGGCCGCGGGCGAGCAGCGTGTCCTCGGTGGTGCGCAGCTCCTCCTTCGTCGAGTCGAGACCCGACAGCAGGATCACCACAGGGTGCGGACCCGCGCCGTCCGGCAGCCGCAGCACGCCCGCGAGGCGGGTCCCCTCGAACGGGATGTCGAGCCGGCGGCCGGGTGGCGACAGCAGCGGCAGCGACGCGTCGAGGCACTCGACGGCGCTGCGGTGCGCGGCGTGCATCTGGTCGAGGTCGTCGACGAAGAGGAACTTCGCGAAGTGGAAGTAGAGCGCGGCCTGGCGCAGGTGCTCGCCGGCCGAGACGGTGCGGCCCTGCTCGAGCGCGGCCTCGCCCAGCGCGCGGTGCTCGGCCCCCACGGCGGACCACGCGGCGCACCAGTCGTCCCACGACGTCAGGCCGCTCGTGATGCGCTCGAAGTCGGCCACGGTGACCCCGTTGGTGGTGAACCTCGGTGCCCAGTGGGCCACCGCCGAGGCGACCCGCTCGTCCACCTGCTCCATCGCAGGACCCTCCGTCCGGGGCTCGTCCGTGCCGCGCTGCACGGCTATTGCAATCGAGTGCAGCCTGCTGCATGGTGGGCACGCTGTCAAGGACGACGAGCCTGGAGGTCGCAGTGGTCGAGACCGCTGAAGTGCCCGTGCCGCAGCCCCTCCAGCCCGGTGCGGTGCTGCCCGACGAGGTCGACGTCGTGCTGCTAGGAGCCGGGCACAACGGGTTGGTCTGCGCCGGCTACCTGGCGGCCGCCGGCCTGCAGGTGCTGGTGCTCGAGGCGCGTCCGGTCGTGGGCGGCAACACCGTGACCGAGGAGCTCACGCTGCCCGGGTTCCGGCACGACTCGTGCTCGTCGGCACACGTCCTGGTGCAGTCGAACCCGCTGCTCCTCGACGACGAGCTGGGCCTGCTGTCGACCCACGGCCTGCGGTACGTGCACACCGACCCGGCCGTGGTGCTGCCGCAGGCCGACGGCGACGAGCTCGTCGTGCACCGCGACCTCGACCGCACGTGCGCCGAGCTGGCGCGCTGGTCGCCGCGCGACGCCGACGCGTTCCGCGCGCTCGTCACCGAGTGGACCGGTGGGCTCGCCGCGGTGCACGGCCGCTGGAGCTCCGGGCTCCCGCTCGGCGGGACGCCGCAGGATGCGGAGTACCTGCGGCTCAAGGCCCGCAGCGCCTGGGACGTCGTGCACGAGCGCTTCGAGCACCCCGTCGTCCGGTCGCTCGTGCTGTGGCTGTCGATGGCCACCATCCAGGACGTGCGACGGCCCGGCACCGGGGTGCTGCCGTCGTCCATCACGGCCGGCCGGCTGCGGTTCGGCTGGTCGACGCCGATCGGCGGGTCGGTCGCGCTGCCCGAGGCCCTGCTGCGCCAGCTCGCCGCCCACGGCGGCTCGGTGGCGGTCGACGCGGCCGTCGCCGGCATCGACGTCGAGGACGGTCGCGCCGTCGCCGTCCGCACCCACGACGGACGCCGGGTGACGGCCCGCCGCGCGGTGGTGACCAGCAGCCACCTCGCTCGGCTGCCCGAGCTGCTCGACGCACCCGTTCCGGACGCCGAGGCCGCGCGCGACGCCTGGCGGCCGGGGCTGAGCGTGTTCGCGGTGCACGCCGCCCTGCGCGGCGACCTCTCGACCCCCGGCGGCACGCGGTCGGCGGCGTACGGGCTGGGCGGCGCCGACGGCGTGGCGGCGCAGCTCGAGGCCTTCTGGCGCGGCGAACCCGACGCCCGCGACCCGTGGCTGCTCGTGGTGAACCAGACCGTCGTCGACCCCGGCCGCGCGCCCGACGGTTGCGGCACGTTCAAGATCCTGACCATCGCCCCGTGGGACCGCGCCGACGGCCGGCCGTGGAGCGACACCAAGGACGCGTACGCCGAGCAGCTCGTCGCCCGCGTCGCCGAGCGCCTGCACGGGGTCGACGACGCCGACGTCCTCGCCGTCCGCGCCGAGTCGCCGGTCGACGTCGCCGCCCACAACGTGCACAACCTCGGCGGCTCGTGCCACGGCGGCGAGTTCCTGCTGTCCGACGGCCAGGTGCTCCCCGGCTGGCCCGACTACATGACGTCCGTCGACGGCCTGTTCCTCACCGGCTCGACCAGCCACCCCGGCGGCTCCGTGAGCGGCCGCCCCGGCCGCAACACCGCCCGCGCCGTCCTGCAGCACCTCGGCCTCGACCCGGCGTCCGTCATGGGCCCCACCTGAACCCCCTTTGCGCGCGTCAGCCCGCTCTGCGCGGCTCAGCCCGCTCCACGGGGTCCGGGGAGCGGGCTGACGTGCGCAGACCGGGCTGACGCGCGGAAAGGGTCAGGGGGTGGTGACGGAGGGCTGCGTGGGCGCGGGGGCGGACGCCGGGGCGCTGGGGGTGCCGCCGCCGAGGTACAGCGCGGCGATCTCGGGGTGGTCGCGCACCTCGGCCGCCGTGCCGGTGAGGCGCACCCTGCCACCCTCCATGACGACGCCGTGCGTGGCCAGGCCGAGGCCGAGCCGCACGTTCTGCTCGACCAGCAGCACCGTGGTGCCGGCCTCGTGCAGCTCGTGCACCAGGTCGGCCACGCCGGCGAGGCTGCGGGGATCGAGGCCGAGCGACGGCTCGTCGAGCAGCATCACCTTCGGGTCGAGCATCAGGCAGCGGGCGATCTCGACCATGCGGCGCTGACCGCCCGAGAGGTTGCCGGCGTTGTCGTGCGACCGGTCGGCGACGATCGGGATGCGGGTGCGCACCTGGTCGAGCCGCTCGGCCAGCAGCTTGCGGTCGCGGCGGATCAGGTACCCGCCCATGAGCACGTTCTCCTCGACCGACATCGAGGGGAACAGCGCGTGCGACTGCGGCACCTGCGTGATGCCGCGGCGCAGCACCTCGTCGGGCCCCATCCGGTGCACCTCGTGGCCGTCCATGACGATCTCGCCGGACGACGGGCGCAGCAGCCCGCTGATGACGCGCAGCACCGTCGACTTGCCGGCGCCGTTCGGTCCCACGATGCAGGTGATGGTGGCGTCGGCGCAGTGCAGGTCGACGCCCTGCAGCACGTTGCCGCCGCCGTACCCGGCGACCACCCCGCTGAGGTTGAGCACTAGCGACCTCCACCCTGTGCGACGACGGTCTCGGCGGCGCCACTGGCCTGCGAGGGACGCCAGTCGTCGCCGAGGTAGGCGTCGAGCACGACCGGGTCCTCGCGGATCTGCCCCGGAGGGCCCTCGGCGATCGGCGTGCCGCGCGAGAACACGACGACGGGGTCGCACAGGTCGAGCACCAGCGGGATGTTGTGCTCGACGACCAGGAAGCTGACGCCGCGCGCGTTCAGCTCGCGGATCACCTCGGTCAGCCGCCCGAGCAGCGAGGGGTTCACGCCGCCGGCCGGCTCGTCGAGCAGCACCAGCCGCGGCTCGAGCATCAGCACCTGGGCCAGCTCGACGAGCTTCTGCTGCCCGTACGACAGCGACCCGGCAGGGCTGTTCGCGAAGCGGCCGAGCCCGACGACGTCCAGCAGCTCGCGGGCCCGCTGCGCCTCGTGGCCGCCGACGGCGTCGGCGAACATCGTGCGCCAGCGCGAGTCGGGCAGCGGCGCCACGACGTTCTGCTGCACCGTCATGTCCTTGAACAGCCGCGTCACCTGGAACGTGCGGCCCAGCCCGAGGTGCCCGCGCTGCCACGGCGGCATGCCGTCGATGCGCTGCCCCTCGAACCAGATCTCACCCGAGTCGGCCGACATGCCGCCGGTGATCAGGTTGAACAGCGTCGTCTTGCCCGAGCCGTTCGGACCGATGAGCGCGGTGATGCTGCCCTTGCGCACCTGCAGGTCGGCGTGGTCGACGGCGACCAGGCCGCCGAAGCGCTTGCTGACGCCGCGGACGTCGAGCAGCACCTCGCCCGCCGCGAGCTCGTCCTGCGCCGCGGCACCTGCCTCGTCGAGCGCACGTTCGCGCACCGACAACGGTGCCCGCGACAGCGCGCCCGCCTGGTCGGTGTACTCGGTCTCGATCGGGTGCCGCTTGCGCCACGCCTTCTCGATCGTGGGCAGCAGGCCGTTCGGCATGAACAGCACGACCAGCACGAGCGCGGCGCCGAACACCAGCACCTTCGACCCGCTGCCGCCGCCGTAGACCGTGGCGCCCTCGCTGACCAGCTGCACCAGGAACGCGCCGACCACCGGGCCGTAGAGGGTGCCGCGACCGCCGGCCAGCGCCGCCAGCACGATCGTGACGCTGCCGAGGATCGCGAACGACCCCACCGGGTTGAGGAACGTCAGGTAGTAGGCGTAGACCCCGCCGGCGACGCCGATGAAGAACGCGCTCGCGCCGTACCCGACGATCTTGAAGCGGGTGGTGTTGACGCCGATCGACGCCGCCTTGCCCTCGTCCTCGCGGATGGCGACCAGGCCGGTGCCGAACTTGGTGCGGCGGATCCAGGCGCTGAACAGCACCGTGAGCAGCAGCAGCGCGAGCAGCGCGTAGTAGAACGGGATGTTCTGGAAGTCGCGGCTCCAGAACGGCAGGTCGAGCGTGATGCCGTCGGAGCCCTTGGTCAGCGAGCGCAGGTTCGTGGCGAGCACCTGCAGGGCCAGCAGCATCGCGATCGTGATGATGACGAACGCGTGCCCCCTGGTGCGCAGCACCACCGAGCCGATGAGCACCGCGACGACGACCGCGGTGATGCCGCCGAGCGGCGCCAGCAGGAACGGGTTCACGCCGAGGTGCAGCGCGAGGATCGCCACGGTGTACGACCCGAGGCCGAGGAACATGCTGTGGCCGAGCGAGGTGTAGCCGCCGTAGCCCGAGATGATGTTCCAGCTCGACGACTGGATGGCGAGCAGGAACGCCAGCAGCAGCACGCCCTGCGGGTACGGCTGCCACGGGTTGAGCACGGGGTAGAGCGCGAACAGCAGGAACGCCACGGCCGCCACGACGTGCTGCCGCGGCCAGCCCTTCGCACGCTGCACCAACGAGGTCATGCGGCGTCCTCACGCAACCGGGCGCCGAACACGCCCTGGGGCCGGAACAGCAGGACGACGAGGATCACCAGGTAGAACACCAGCGAGGACCACTGCAGCGACCAGTACGTCGCGGTCATCGTCTCGGCCAGCCCCAGCACCAGCGCGCCGACCATCGCGCCGGGCAGGCTGCCCAGCCCGCCGAGGACGACGATGCCGAGCAGCCGCGAGATCCAGTCGTAGTGCGACGCGGGGAAGAACGGGTACAGCACCGACAGGATCGAGCCGCCCACGCCGGTCGTGGCGCTGCCGAGCGCGAAGGCCAGCGCCGCCGTCCCCGCCGCGCCGACGCCGACCAGCGCGGCACCCGACGGGTTCTGCGACGTCGCCCGGATCGCCCGGCCGGTCCACGTCCGGCTCAGCACCACGTACAGCGCGACCAGCACGACGACCGCGGCGACGAACCCGTAGACCTGCGTCTTGGGCAGCGAGAGCGAGCCGATGCGGAACGACTCCTCGAAGTACGAGGGCGTCACCGACTTGAACTTGTTGCCCGCCACCAGGTTCAGCACGCCCTCGACCACCAGCGCGAAGCCGAAGGTGAGCAGCACCGACATCGACGGTCCGGAGTCGCGGATCCGGGAGATGACCACCCGGTAGACGATCCAGCCGAACCCGAACATCAGCGGGGTGGTGATCACCGACGCGAGGATCGGGTCGATGCCGGTGTGCGTCCAGAGCCACCAGGTGAACATGGCGACCAGGATGAGGAACGCGCCCTGGGCGATGTTGATGATGCGCATGACGCCGAAGATCAGCGTCAGCCCGGAGGCCATCAGCGCGTACACCCCGCCGATGAGCAGGCCGAGGATCAGCGCCTGTGCCAGCTGCGTCATGCGATCACTTCCACCCCGGCTTGCTGTTCACGGTCTTGTCGGTGGTGGCAGCCTCCTTGGGAGCCACCACCTGCACCGTGCCCGACTGCCACTGCGCGAGCAGGAAGTTGCCCTTCGGCTCGCCGGTCTGCTCCCAGCTGAGCGGCCCGAGGATCGTGCTGACCTCGTTGGCGTGCAGCCACTCGCTGATCTTCGTCTGGTCGATCTTGCCCACGGCCTTCGTCGCGGCGGCCAGCACCTCGGCGGCGGCGTACGCGTCGGCGGCGTCCTCGGCCGGGTCGGCGTCCTCGTAGGCGGCCTTGTAGGCGGCCACGAACTCGGGGTTGTTCGGCGTCTTGGCGTTCTGGTTCCAGCTCACCGTGTAGAAGACGCCCTCGGTGTTGTCCTTGCCGATGCCGTCGCTGTACTGCGAGGCGTTGCTGGGCGCCGAGGTCTGGAACAGCATCTTCGGGGAGTAGTTCAGCTGCTTCAGCGAGCGCACCAGGCCGACGCCGTCCTCGAACACCGCGCCCTGCGCGATGAGGTCGGGCTTCTTGTCAGCGAGCCGGCTGGCGATGGTCTGGAAGTTCGTGGTGTCGGCCGGGTAGGTCGAGGTGTAGACGGTCTTCACCCCGAGCGCCTCGAGCTGCTTCTGCATCGACTCGATGACCGGCGTCGCGAACGGGTCGTCCTGCGTCGGGTAGGCCGCCGTCTTCGGCCGCTCCGCCTCGGGCAGCGCCTTCAGGTAGTCGACGAACACGTCGGCCTGGTGCGGGGCCGTCGCGGGCTGCGCGAAGAACAGGTGCTTGAAGCCGCGGGTGAACATGTTCGGCGCGCCGCCGGCCGGCTCGACGAACGTCATGCCGTTCTTCTCCGCGACGGCGGACGCCGGGTAGTTCAGCAGCGACGAGAAGGTGCCGAGCACCAGGTCGACCTTGTCCTGGGTGATGAGCTTCGTGTAGTCGCTGACCACCGTGTCCTGGCTGCTCGCGTCGTCGACGATCTTCAGCTGCACCTGGCGGCCGAGCAGCCCACCGGCGCCGTTGACCTGCTTCGCCCACACCTCGTAGCCGCGCTTCGCCTCGCTGCCCGGCTGGCTGAAGTCACCGGTCAACGGCAGGGAGATGCCGATGACGAGCGGCTTGCTGGTGTCGTTGGCGGCCTCCGACGGGCGGGTGCCCGCACAGGCCGAGAGCGCGAGGGCGCCGACGGCGAGGAGGGACGCGGCGCGCAGCGCGTGGCCGCTGCGACGGGGTGCGGTGGAGCGAGCCATGATGGGGAGCCCTCCTCGTTGAGGCGACCGCGGTGCAGGCACCGCAATCGATTGCTGCTGCGGATCATGCCGGGGTGCCGAGAGGTGTGTCAAGGGTCACGGAGTCGCTGCCGTGGCACGAGAGCATCACGATCCGGCAGACTGCAATCGAGTGCGAGTATCGTCCGGACGTCGGCACCCGGAAGCCGGTGCCGCCACGCCCCACCGCCCAGGAGGCAGCCCGTGCCCGAGCTGGTCGTCGGCTCGTTCAGCCCGTCGGTGCTGCTGCGCGTCGCGCGTCGCAGCGGTCGCCTCGAGCAGCACGACCTGCGAGTCACCGAGACGCCCGTCGCGTCGTCGCCGGGGCAGTTCCGCTCGCTGCTCGCCGGCGAGCTCGACGCCGCGCTGACCAGCCCCGACAACGTCGTGGCCTACCGGTTCGACCCGGCGAACCCGCTCGGCGAGCGGGCCGACGTGCGCATCGTGACGGCGATCGACCGCGGGCTCGGACTCGCCCTGCACCTGCGACCCGGTCTCGACCCGTCCGACCCGGAGTCGCTGCGCGGCAGGGTGTTCGGGGTCGACGTCGCCACGTCGGGGTTTGCCTTCGGGATGTACGAGCTGGCACGGGACGCCGGCCTCGAGCCCGGCTCGTACGAGGTGGTGGCGCTCGGCTCGACGCCGCGCCGGCTCGAGGCGCTGCTCGAGGGCCGCTGCGACGCCACGATGCTCAACGCGGGCAACGAGCTGCTGGCCGAGCAGGGCGGCGCGCCCCGGCTCGGCCGGCTCACCGACGTCCGGTCGCCCTACCTCGGCACCGTGCTCGCGGTCGCCGGCGAGGCGCACCTGACCGCGGCGACCGCGCTCGGGCGGGTCCTGACCGAGACGGCGCGGGCGATCGTGTCGGGCGAGCTGCACGACGACGCCGTCGACGAGGCCGTCGACGCGCTCGGGCTTCCGGCCGCGCTCGCCGACCGGTACGTCGCGCAGCTCGCCGATCCGGAGCAGGGCCTGGTGCTCGACGGTCTGGTCGACCCGGCCGCCCTGCGCACCCTGGTCGAGCTGCGGCGCACGCACCTGCCCGGCCCGCACCTCGACGCCGCCCTCGACCCGACGTCCGGCCTGGTCGTCGAGGGTGCGTCCGCGTGAGCCGGTGAGCAGCGAGGGGCCTCGCGGCACGCTGCGGCTGCTGCAGGGCACCGCGTTCGTCGCCACCCTCGACCGGTTCGCGATGGCGCCGGTGCTGGTGGCGATCGCGCGCGACCTCGACGTGCCGCTGACGCAGGTGGTGCACGCCGCGGGCGCGTACTTCCTCGCGTACGGGCTGATGCAACCGGTGTGGGGCATGGTGTCCGACCGGCTCGGCCTGGTGCGCACCATGCGCCTGTCGCTGCTGCTGGCCGCGGTCGCCACCGTCGTGTCGGCGTCGGTGGGCAGCGTGCTGGCGCTCGGCGTCACCCGCGGCGTCGCGGGCGCGTGCTTCGCGGCGGCGTTCCCCGCGACGCTCATCTACCTCGGCGACACCGTGCCCGCAGAGCGGCGCCAGCGCGACGTCACCGACCTCATGGTGGGCGTCGCGATCGGCACCGCGCTCGGCTCGGCCGGCGCCGGCGTGCTGGCCCAGGTGGCCAGCTGGCGCTGGGCGTTCGTGGCGACCGGCGTGATCTCGCTCGCGCTGGTGGTGCTGCTGCGTCGGCTGCCGCACCCGCCCCGCGTCCGTGGCGACGACGGGCTGCTCGCGCCGCTGGTCACCGCGGCCCGCTCCGGACCCACGCGCCTGGTGCTGCTGCTCGCGCTGGTCGAGGGCGGCGTGCTCCTCGGCGTGCTGACGCTGCTGCCGCCCGCCGTCGAGGCCACCGGTGCCGGGGCGGCGCTGTCGGGCGGGGTGACCGCGGCGTACGGCGTGGCGGTGCTCGGCTTCGCGCAGCTGACCGGCCGGGCGTCGCGCACCCGCCCCAGCTCGCAGCTCATCGCGCTCGGCGGGGTGGCGGCGCTGGCCGGCTGCGGCGTCCTCGTCGTCTCGCGGACGCCGGTCGCCGGCCTGGTCGCCGCGGTGCTGCTCGGCCTGGCCTGGGCATCCATGCACTCGTCGCTGCAGACCTGGGCGACGCAGGTGCTGCCCGGCGCGCGCGCCACCGTCGTCTCGCTGTTCGCCGGGTCGCTGTTCCTCGGCAGCGCGCTCGCCGCGCTCGCCTCCGGAGCGGCCGTCGACCGCGGCGCCTGGCGCACGGTGTTCGTCGTCGCCACCGTGCTCACCGTGCCGCTGGCGCTGCTCGCCACCCGGGGTCGGCGCGGCTGGGAGCGGCGCGCACCCACCGAGCCCTAGACTCCGCCGGATGCAGCCGCCGACGCTCCGGGACGTCGCGGAGCTGGCGGGCGTCCACGCCGCGACGGCCTCGCGGGCGCTGAACCCGTCGACCCGTCGGCTGGTGAACTCGGAGACGGCAAAGCGGGTGCTGAAGGCCGCAGAGACGCTGGGGTACCAGCCGAACCCGATCGCCCGCAGCCTGAAGACCGCGCGCTCCACCACGGTCGGCGTGGTGATCCCCGACCTCACGAACCCGCTGTTCCCGCCGATCGTGCGCGGCATCGAGGACGGGCTCGCGGCGGCCGGCTACAACGCCTGGCTGGTGAACACCGACAACGACCCGCGGCGCGAGCAGGCGCAGATCGAGTCGCTCGTGTCGCGGCAGGTCGAGGGCCTGATCGTCGCCACCGCGCGTCGCGAGCACCCGCTGCTCGAGCGGCTGCACGAGCAGCACAAGCCGATGGTGCAGGTGAACCGCCGGGTCGACGACCTCGACGTGCCGGCCGTGGCCGCCGACGACGCCGCCGGCATCGAGCTGGCGGTGCGGCACCTGGTCGAGCTCGGCCACACCCGGATCGCGCACCTCGCCGGGCCCGAGACGACGTCGACCGGCGTGGCGCGCGCGCGGGCGTTCCGGCACGCGGTGCGCGATCTGGGCGTCGACGACGACCCGGCGCTGGTGGCGCGCTGCAGCCAGTGGTCCGAGGCCGAGGGGGCGCGCGCGCTCGGCGAGCTGCTCGACGCCCGGCTCGGCTTCACCGGCGTGGTCGCCGGCAACGACCTCCAGGCGCTCGGCTGCTACGACGTGTTCGCCGAGCGCGGCATCGACTGCCCCCGCGACCTGTCGGTGGTGGGGTTCAACGACATGCCGTTCCTCGACAAGCTGCGGCCCCCGCTCACGACGGTGCGGGTGCCGCACTACGAGCTCGGCACCGAGGCCGCTCGCCTGCTGCTGGAGTCGATCCACGACCCCGACCGGCACGCGCGGTCGGTGCTGCTGCCGCCGACGCTCGTCGTCCGGCAGTCGACCGGCCCGGCGCCGAAGCGGTCAGTCGACCGGCGGCCACGTCGGGATCGGTGACCGGCCCGACGGGAACCGGACGTTCTTGGCGCGCACGAACTCCTTGAGGGTGTCGAGCGAGTTCTCGCGGCCGAAGCCGCTGCCCTTGACGCCGCCGAACGGCGAGCCGAGGAACGAGCGCCGCATGTAGTTGTTGACGAAGATCATCCCGGCCTCGAGCCGCGTGGCCAGGCGGCTGGCGCGGAAGTGGTCGCTCGTGACGATCGCGGCGGTGAGGCCGTACGCCGTGCCGTTGGCGATCTCGACGGCCTCGTCGTCCGTGTCGAACACCATGACGCAGGCGATCGGCCCGAAGATCTCTTCCTGGGCGACCGTCATGTCAGGGGTCACGCCGGTGAGCACCGTGGGCGCCACCCAGTAGCCGTCCTTCAGGTGCTCGTCGGTCGGCACCTCGCCCTGCGCCACCACCGTCGCGCCCTCGTCGATCGCCGTCTGCAGGTAGGCCAGCACCTTCTGCTGCTGCGTGCGGTCGACCATCGCACCGATGTCGGTGGTGAGGTCGAGCCCGTCACCCACCTTGAGCGACACCGCCTTCGCGGCGAACCGCTCGACGAACGCGTCGTGCAGCGAGCGGTGCACCAGGATGCGCGCGGTCGAGGTGCAGGCCTCGCCCTGGTTGTAGAACATCCCCTCGGTCACCACGTCGACGGCGGTGTCGAGGTCGGCGTCGTCGAGCACCATGACGGCGTTCTTGCCGCCCAGCTCCATCGTGGCGTAGGTGAGGTTCTCGGCCGCCGTCCGCAGCACCGCGCGGCCGGTCGACGTCGCGCCGGTGAAGGTGATCCGCTCGACCACCGGGTGCGCGGCCAGCGCCGCACCGGCCGGGCGACCGGCCACCGCGTTCACGACGCCGGGCGGCAGCACCTCGTTGACGATCTCGACCAGCCGCAGCACCGTCAGCGGCGCCTGCTCGCCCGGCTTGATCACCGCGGTGTTGCCCGCCGCGAGCGCCGGCGCGAGCTTCTTGGCGAAGTGGATCGGCGGCCAGTTGAACGGCAGGATCGCGGCGACGACGCCGTACGGCTCGTAGTGCACGCGGGCCTCGATCGGGCCCTGGTCGATGACCTCGCCGTGCAGCGTGTCGGTGAGGCCGGCGTAGAAGTCGAAGCCGGCGGACGCGAACGAGACGTCGAAGCGCAGGGCGTCGCGGCGCGGCTTGCCGACCTCGCGGGCCTCCAGCTCGCCGAGCTCGTCGGCGTGGGCGCGGATGTGCGCGGCGACCTTGCGCAGCACCGCACCGCGCTCGCGGGGGGTGAGGTCGCGCCAGCCCTCGACGTACGCCCGGCGGGCGTCGCGGACGGCGCGGTCGGTGAGCTCGTCGGTGGCCACCAGCACCTCGCCCATGGCCCGCCCGGTCGCCGGCTCGTGCACGGTGAAGGTCTCGCCGCCCTCGGGCAGCACCCACTCGCCGCCCACGAACGCGCCCCACACCCGGTCGCTGCCCGGCGCCTCGGGCACCACGGGCTGCACCTGCTCCTCGACGGTCATCGTCGACCTCCTGGCTTCGCAAACGATTGCCGGGCCACGCTAGGCCGGTGCCAGGGTGCCTGTCCAGCGCCGACGCCCGCCGAGTGCAATCGATTGTCTGCCGGACGCCGGGTCAGTCGTCCAGCCGTGCCAGCTGCTCGACGAACGGGCGCACCGCGGCGTCCAGCTCGGGGAAGCGGGCCAGCTCGTCCTGCGCGAACGGCAGGAAGGTGCGCGCGTACGGCAGCGCCCGGTGCAGCCAGCGCCGTGCGGCCGGGGCGTCGCCCAGCCGGTCCTCCACCGCCGCCAGCTCCAGCGCCGCCCAGCCCAGCTCGTCCCACAGCGACTCCCGCCGCCCCAGCTCGACCGCCCTGGTCAGCAGCGCGCGGGCCGGGCGCGGGCGGCCCAGCCGGCGGTGCAGGCGCCCCAGCCGGCGGGTGTTCGTCACGACGGCGACGACGTCCAGCGCGCCGTCGTCCGCGTGCTCGGCGAGCAGCGCCTCGGTGCGCTCGGCGACGGCCAGCGCCTCCTCGGGGCGACCGTCCGCGAGCAGGGCGTCGGCCAGGTAGGTCGACAGGCTGGACCGGGCCGTGAGGGTCGCCTGCGGACGCTCGACGGCGACCGCCAGCTGCTCCGCCGCCTCGGCGTAGCGCCCGGCCTCGTACAGCCGCCACCCCAGCCGGCCGGTGTGCGCGCCGTCCGGTGACTGCTCGGCCGCCTCGCGCTGCAGCCGCAGGGCGTCGTCGTAGCGCGACCCGTACGCCGCGAAGGTGGCGAGCAGCGTCGAGAGCCGGCTCTGCAGCTCGGTCTCGCCGTCGCGGGCGGCGCCGGCGCGGGCCAGCTCGACCACCGGCTCCCACCCGGCGACGAGCTCGGCCACCGACTGGCGCGGGTCGAGGGGCCGCGCGTCGAACAGCCGCAGCCGCAGGGTCTCGACGAGCCGGTACGCCGCCGGGTGCCGGGCCGCGGCGGCGGTCCGCACCACCGCGCGCAGCTCGCCGTCGCGCTCGGCCAGCCAGCGCCCCGCAGCCCCGGCGTCGTGCACCCCCAGCTCGGCGAGCACGGCCGACCGGCCCTCGTCCGCGTCGTCGCCGTCCGTGGTCGGCGAGGCGGCGTGCAGCACGGCACCGCAGGCCCGCTCGTACCACGACAGCATCGCGTCGAGCCCGTCGCGGCGCACGGTCTCCGACCACGTCCGCGCCTCCTGCTGGGCGTGCAGCCGCACCAGGTCGTGCAGCACCAGGAACCCCGCACCGACGTCGCGCGGTGTCGCGGTCGCCAGGTGGTGGTCGGCGAGCTCGGCCAGGGCCGCTGCGGCGTCCGGCTCCGGCACGGCGAGCGCGGCGGCCAGCACCGCCGCGCTCGCGCTGCCCTCCGGCAGCAGACCGGCCGCGCCGTACGCCCGCCGCGCGCCCGGCGACAGCTCGTCGACCGACCACTGCAGCACCGTCCGGACGTCGGACTGCGGGTCGTCCGGCACCCCCAGCCGGTGCAGCCGCGTGCGGACGTCGACGAGCTCGGCGACGGCCCGGTCGAGGTCGGCCGTGCTCGCCCGGGCCAGGCGGCTGGCGACGAGCCGCAGCCCGAGCGGCCAGCCCCCGCACAACCCGACCAGCCGCGCCGCCTGCCGGGGTGCGCTGGCCACCGGCCCGTCGTCGCGGTCGCGGTCGACCACGCCGTGCAGCAGCGCCACGCCCGCGGCCGTCGAGAAGGGCTGCAGCACCACCTCGTGCGCGCCCTCGCGGGCCACCAGCCCGGGCACCGCGCGACGGCTGGTGACCAGCACGGCGCACCCCCCGGACGCCGGCAGCAGCGCCCGCACGACATCGGGACCGGGCACGTCGTCGAGCAGCAGCAGCACGCGGCGTCCGTGCAGCAGCGAGCGCAGCAGCGTGGTCTGCTCGTCGAGCGAGAACGGCAGCTGCTCGCTCTCGGTGCCCAGGGCCCGCAGGAAGCCGGGCAGCACGTCGGCGGCGGTGCGCTCGACCCCGCTCGGGTCGTGCGCGTGGAACGCCCCGAACAGCTGCCCGTCGGGGAAGGCCGTCGCGAGCTGGTGGGCGACCTGCACGGCGAGCGCCGTCTTGCCCAGGCCGCCGGCCCCGGTGACGGCGACCAGCGCGCCGTCCTGCCCCGGGTCGGAGCCCTGCACGACGGCGGCGACCACCTGCTGCAGCTCGGCGGCTCGGCCGCTGAAGCCTGCGGTGCGGGCCGGCAGCTGCCGCGGCACCGAGCGGGAGCCGTCGCCGTCGGCGTCGAGCTGCGCGGCGAGCCGCTGCAGGCCCGCGCCCGGCGCCAGGCCCAGCTCCTCGCGCAGCGCCCGGCGCACCCGCGTCAGCTCGCGCTGGGCATCGGTGCGGCGTCCGGCGGCCAGCAGCGCGGTGACCAGCAGGGCCGAGCTGCGCTCGCGCAGCGGGTCGGCCTCGACCACCTCGGCGAGCCGCGCCGCCGCCTCGTCGGGCCGGCCGAGGCCCAGCAGCAGCTCCACGAGCTGCTCGGCGATCCGCGCCCGCAGCTGCCCGAGCTCGGCGCGGTGGGCGTCGGCCGCCAGGCCCGGGACGCCGGCGAGGGCGCTGCCGCGCCACAGCCCCAGGGCGTCACCCAGCACGGCGGCCGCGCGCTCCGGGTCGCCGTCCGCGACCGCGCGCGACGCCGCGAGCGGGGCGGCCTGCGCCTGGTCGACGTCGCACGCGTCGTCCGGCAGCACCAGGGCGTACCCGCCGGCGGACCGGACGATGTGCTCGGCCCCGAGCAGCCGGCGCAGCGCCCAGACGTGCGTGTGCAGGCTCGCGGCGGCGCGGTCGGGCGCGCTGCTGCCCCACACGGCCTCGACCAGCTCGGCCTGCGTCCAGGTGCGACCCGGCTGCGAGGCCAGCACGGCGAGGAGCGCCTGCTGCATGGGCGAACCGGCGCGGCGGCGCGCACCCGCGACCTCGACCTCGACCGGGCCGAGCAGCAGGACGGTCGTGGTGGGCCGCTCGCCCCCCGAGAGCCCAGGGCCCACCGCACCTCCTCCGACGACACGACACTACTCAAGCAACGGCAACTGTGCAGCCCCGTGTACCGGCGGCTCGGGCTCTTGCAATCGTTTGCGATCAGCCCTAGCGTGCGCGGCACACCACACGGAGGACGGCGACGATGCACCTCGAGCGCGAGGACCTGCCCGGGCACGACCGGCCGGTCGACTACTTCCTGGCCGAGACGCTCGACGGCGTCTACACGCCGTACGCCGTGCGCACCCCGGCCGACACGGGCTCCTTCCCCTTCGTGCTGGTCGCCTACGGCAACGGCGGCGGCGGCATGGAGTGGCTGCGCGACCGCACCCACCGGTACCGGTGGATCACCGACCGCCTGCTCGCTGCCGGCTTCGCCTGCGGCTGGGCGCGCTACCGCAGCGAGGTCGAGCTGGGGTACCACGATGGCGGCGAGCTGGTGATCGAGCGGCGGCAGGGCATGGACCTGCTGAACCGCGCGCCGCTGGAGTACGAGGACGAGGTCGCGATCCTGCGCGACGTCGCCGCGCACCCGCAGGTCGACGCAGCGCGCCTGGGCCACATCGGCGTCAGCCACGCCGGCGAGATGCTGTTCAAGCTGGTGTCGCAGTACCCGGGCCTGCTGCGCGCCGGCGTCGCGATCGAGCCGGCCAGCCACGAGCTGCTGCACCTCGACACCAGCGACCTCACCCCGCCCGACCCGGTCACCGGCCTGCGCGACATCGAGAGCCTGCAGCTGCAGGACGTCGAGGCCGTGCTCGCCCGCGTCGACCGCCCCGTCGCCGAGGCGCGGCTGTCGAGTGTCGACCTCCCGGTGCTCGTGGTCGGCCGCGAGGGCGACGAGCTGCAGGGCGTGTTCCGCGCGACGTACGAGCTGCTCGCCGAGCACCGCCCCGACGCCGAGTGGCGCTCCTGGGGGCACGACGTGCACGGCTACCCGCTGTTCGTCGAGCTCGGCCCCGACGGCGAGCCCCTGCTCGACGACGTCCAGCACGAGGCCGTCGAGGCCGTGGTGGAGTTCCTGCAGCGCACCCTGGCCTAGGCCGACCGGACGACGAAGGGCCCCGACCGGTGAGGTCGAGGCCCTTCGTCATGGGGTGCGCGAGGGGGGATTTGAACCCCCACGCCCTTTCGGACACTGGCACCTGAAGCCAGCGCGTCTGCCGTTCCGCCACTCGCGCGCAGGCCCTGCAGGAGTCGTGAAGACCCGGTGCAAGACCGGCGTCGAGATTAGCACGGGCGGGCAGAGCGCCCGACCACCGATAGGATCGCCGACGGCGCAGGGACCGCTCCGCGCTGCCCGCGATCAGGACGCACGGCCGGCCGCACGACTGGGAACGAGCACGGGAGGTGCCGCGATGGGTGTTCTCGACCGCTTCGAGAAGGGGATCGAGCGCGCCGTGAACGGCACGTTCGCCAAGGTGTTCCGGTCGGAGGTGCAGCCGGTCGAGATCGCCAGCGCGCTGCGCAAGGCGGCCGACGAGAAGGCCGCGGTCATCGGCCGCGGCCGCACCCTCGTGCCGAACACGTACGTCGTCGAGCTCGGCGCCACCGACCACGACCGGCTGCACGACATGGCCGACGCGCTCACCGAGGAGCTCGCCGCGAACCTGCGGGCGCACGCCGAGCAGCAGGGTTACGCGTTCGTCGGCCCGGTGACCGTCGCGATCGAGGAGCGCCCCGAGCTCGACACCGGGGTGTTCAACGTGCGCAGCCAGACCGTGCGCGGCCGCCAGGCCGAGCACCGCCCGGCGGCGCCGCCGCCCATCCCGCGCGACCCCGACCCGGGCATCCCGACGCCGCCGCCGCGCCGGGCCGCCGCGCCGTCCGCGCAGAGCACCGGCCGTCCGTGGCTCGACATCGACGGGCACGCCTACCCCCTGGTCGGGGCCACCACGGTCATCGGCCGCGGCGAGGAGGCCGACGTCGTGCTCGACGACCCGGGCGTCTCGCGCCGGCACGCCGAGATCCGGGTCACCACCGACGGCCCGCACCTCACCGCGACGCTGCGCGACCTGGGCTCGACGAACGGCACCTTCGTCGACGGCGAGCGGGTGCGCGCCACCGACCTCGGCGAGCACGCCGCCATCACGATCGGCCGCACGCGTGCCGTCTACCGCAGCGGGGAGCGATGAACGAGCTCACCGTCACCGTCGTCCGGCTGGGTCTGCTCGTCGTCCTCTGGGTGTTCGTGTTCTCGGTCGTCGGCGTGCTGCGCGGCGACCTCTTCGGCACCCGGGTGACGCAGAAGGCCGGGCCGTGCACGCCGCCCGAGCCGCAGCCCGCCGTCGCCCGCGAGTCGAAGGCCCCGAAGCGCGACAAGCGGACGCCGAGCTCGGTGCTGGTCACCGAGGGCCCGCTGCGCGGCACCACCATCGCGCTCGGCTCGCAGTCGGTGCTCATCGGCCGCAGCCCCGAGTCGACGCTCGTGCTCGACGACGACTACGCCTCGGGCCGGCACGCGCGGATCTACCCGCAGGGCGACGAGTGGTTCGTCGAGGACCTCGGCAGCACCAACGGCACCTTCTCCGGCCAGCAGCGCATCACCGGCGAGCCGGTGCGGCTCGAGGTCGGGTCGACGCTGCGCATCGGCACCACCGTCCTCGAGCTGCGCAGGTAGCCGGTGGCCCTCGCGCTGCGCTACGCCGCCCGGTCCGACGTGGGGCTCGGCCGCTACACGAACAACCAGGACTCCGGGTACGCCGGGCCGCACCTGCTCGCGGTCTGCGACGGCATGGGCGGGCACGCCGGCGGCGACGTCGCCAGCTCGGTCGCCGTGGGCCGCCTGGTGGCGCTCGACGGCGACACCCTGGGCGGCGAGGCGGTCACCGAGCTGGCGCAGGCGCTGCGCGAGGCCAACCAGCAGATCGCCGCGCGCGCCGAGGACGAGCCGGTGCTCGCCGGCATGGGCACCACGGCCACCGTGCTCGTGCGGTACGACTCCAAGCTGGCGCTGGCGCACATCGGCGACTCGCGCGGCTACCTGCTGCGCGACGGCGAGCTGACCCGCATCACCCGCGACCACACCTTCGTGCAGACGCTCGTCGACGACGGCCGGATCACCGCCGACGAGGCCGAGACGCACCCGCAGCGCAACATCGTGACCCGCGTGCTGTCGGGCCACCGCGACGACGACCCCGACCTGTCGGTGCGCGAGGCGCGCGTGGGCGACCGCTACCTGCTGTGCTCCGACGGGCTCACCGGCGTGATCCGCGAGGAGACGCTGCGCGAGACGCTCACCGAGGCCGCCGACCCGGACGCCGCCGCCGACCAGCTGCTGCAGATGGCGCTGCGCGGGGGCGCCCCCGACAACGTCACCTGCATCGTGGCCGACGTCGTCCACCCGAGCTCGGGCACCGCGACCACCGTGCCGGAGGTGGTGGGGGCCGCCGCGACGCACGGCACCGTGACGCCGTCCGCTCCCACCAGCCCGGCCGCGAAGGCCGCTGCGCTGACCCGTCCCCAGCCGGCGGACGACGACGTCGACGACGCGATGCCGGTGCGGCCGCCCGCGTCGGCGGGGCGCTGGGTGGTGCGGGCCCTCGTGCTCGTCGCCGTGCTCGCCGTGCTCGTCGCCGGTGGCTGGGCGGCGTACGGCTGGAGCCAGCAGCAGTACTACGTGGGCGCCGACGGCGACCAGGTCGCGATCTTCAAGGGCCTGCCGCAGGACATCGGCCCGATCCGCATGTCGCACGTCGCCGAGCGGCCCGGCATCGCACTGGCCGACCTGCCCGAGTACAGCCGCGAGCAGGTCGGCTCGTCGCTGACCGCCGACGACCTGCAGGACGCCCGCACCAAGGTCGGCGAGCTGCGGTCGCAGGCCCTCGACTGCGCCGCACCGGTGCCGACCCCGAACGCCAGCGCCCCGCCGTCCGTGGCCCCGACCGCGAGCCCGACCACCGCGCCGACGCCGTCGGCCACACCCACCAACCCGGGCTGCGGAGGGGCGGGCTGATGGCGACCGTCACCACCCTGGCGCCCCGCACCCGGCGCAACGTCGAGCTGGTGCTGCTGGTCTTCGCCGTGCTCATCGTGCTGCTGGCCTACGCCAGCGTCGGCATCGCGATGGACGACGAGCTGCCGCCGAGTCTGGTGTCGTACGGCGTGGGGCTGATCGTGCTGGTCGGCGCCGTGCACGTGACGCTGCGGCTGCGAGCGAAGTACGCCGACCCCGTCATGCTGCCGATCGCCACCGTGCTCAACGGGCTCGGCCTGGTGATGATCCACCGGCTCGACCGCGCCCACGAGCGCAGCGGGGGCGGCGCGTTCGCGTTCCGGCAGCTGATCTGGATGACCATCGGCGTCGCGCTGTGCCTGCTCATCCTGTGGCTGCTCGGCGACCACCGGCGGCTGCAGCGCTTCACCTACATCGCGATGGCCGGCGGCCTGGTGCTGCTGCTGCTGCCGCTCGCGCCCGGCATCGGCAAGAACATCAACGGCTCGCGCATCTGGATCGGCCTCGGGCCGCTGTCGTTCCAGCCCGGCGAGCTGGCCAAGATCCTGCTCGCGGTGTTCTTCGCCGGCTACCTGGTGCAGACCCGCGACGCCCTCTCGCTCGTCGGACGCCGGTTCGTCGGCTTCTCGCTGCCCCGCGCCCGCGACCTGGGCCCGATCCTCGTCGCCTGGCTGGCGAGCCTGGGCGTGCTGGTGTTCGAGCGCGACCTCGGGTCGTCGCTGCTGTTCTTCGGGCTGTTCGTCGCGCTGCTCTACGTGGCGACCGAGCGCACCAGCTGGATCGCGATCGGCCTGCTGCTGTTCGTCGGCGGCAGCTACGTGGCCTACCTGCTGTTCGGGCACGTGCAGACCCGTGTGCTGCTGTGGCTGCACCCGTTCTCGCAGAAGGCCCTCGAGACCAGCGACCAGATCGTGCGCGGGCTGTTCGGCATGGCCAACGGCGGCCTGCTCGGCACCGGGCTCGGCCAGGGCCGCCCGGACCTGAACTACTACGCCGAGAGCGACCTGATCTTCCCCTCGTTCGGCGAGGAGATCGGCCTCATCGGCGTCTTCGCGCTGCTGCTGCTCTACCTGCTGCTCGTCGAGCGCGGCCTGCGCACCGGGCTCGGCGTGCGCGACGGCTTCGGCAAGCTGCTGGCCACCGGGCTGTCGTTCACCTTCGCGCTGCAGTGCTTCGTGGTCATCGGCGGCGTCACCCGGGTGATCCCGCTGACCGGCCTGACGATCCCGTTCCTCTCGTACGGCGGCTCGTCGCTGGTCGCGAACTGGGCGATCCTCGGGCTGCTGCTGCGGATCAGCGACCAGGCCCGCCGTCCGGCGCCGCCGCCCGGCCCGGTCGTCGACCCCGCCGCCGGTGCCGAGACCCAGGTGGTGAGGGTGCCGTGAACACCCCCATCCGCCGGGTCGCCGCGGTCGTGCTGGTGCTGTTCGGCACGCTGCTGCTGTCGTCGACGTACATCCAGTTCGTGCAGGCGTCGAGCTACCGCGACAAGCCGCAGAACCGGCGCACCCTGCTGGAGAACTACGCCCGCGAGCGCGGGCCGATCATCGTGGCCGGCACCCCGATCGCCCGCTCGAAGGCGACCGACGACCAGCTGCGGTACGTGCGGGAGTACACCGGCGACCCCGAGCTCTACAGCCACCTCACCGGGTACTACTCGTTCGTCTACGGGGCCGGCGACGGCGTCGAGCGCGGCGAGAACTCCCTGCTGGCCGGCTCGAGCGACCAGCTCTTCTACCGCCGCATGGTCGACCTGGTGACGGGCCGCGAGCCGCAGGGCGCGAGCGTCGAGCTGACCGTCGACCCCGCGGCCCAGAAGGCTGCGGACGAGGCGCTCGGCGACCAGAAGGGCGCCGTCGTCGCGCTCGACCCGTCGACCGGCGCGATCCTGGCGCTCGTGAGCCACCCGACGTACGACCCGAACGACCTGGCGGGCCACGACCTGTCGAAGGTCGCGAAGGCGTACAAGGAGCTGAACGCCGACGAGGACGACCCGCTGGTCGACCGCGCGATCGCCGGCGACCTGTACCCGCCGGGCTCGACGTTCAAGATCGTCACCTCCGCGGCCGCGCTGTCGTCGGGCGACTACGACGAGCACAGCAAGGTGTTCGGCGGCGCCAGCCTCGACCTGCCGCAGACCAGCGCCGACCTGCCGAACGACTTCGCCGGCGCCTGCGGGGCGAACGACGAGGTCGACCTGACCCGGGCGCTCGAGATCTCGTGCAACACGGCGTACGGCTGGCTCGGGCTGAAGCTGGGCGGCGACGCGCTGCGCGAGCAGGCCCAGAAGTTCGGGTTCGGCGACCGGCTGCGCATCCCCATGTCGGTGACGCCGAGCAGCGTGCCCGAGGGCATGAACCCGCCGCAGAGCGCCCAGGCCGCCATCGGCCAGTTCGACGTGCGGGTCACGCCGCTGCAGATGGCGATGGTCAGCGCGGCGATCGCCGACGGCGGGCGCGTCATGTCGCCGTACGTCGTGAAGACCGTGCGCAGCCCCGACCTCGACGTCATCGACCAGGCCCGGCCGCAGCAGCTGAGCCAGGCGGTCACCCCGGACGTCGCCGCGCAGCTGACCCGGATGATGCAGGCCGTGGTCAGCAACGGCACCGGCACCCTGGCGCAGATCCCCGGCGTCAGCGTCGCCGGCAAGACCGGCACCGCCCAGCAGGGCAAGGGCGAGCCGCCGCACGCGTGGTTCACGGCCTTCGCACCCGCGGAGGACCCGAAGGTCGCGGTCGCGGTCGTCGTCGAGGACGGCGGCAAGGCCGGCAACGAGGCGTTCGGCGGCAAGGTCGCCGCGCCGATCGCGAAGGCTGTCATGGAAGCGGTGCTGAAGTCATGAGTCCCCTGCACCCCGAGTCCGGCACCCGTGTCGGCGGTCGCTACGTGCTGACCTCGCCGATCGCGGGCGGCGGCATGGGCGAGGTCTGGCGCGCGGAGGACGACGTGCTCGGCCGCGTGGTGGCGGTCAAGCTGCTGCGCCGCGAGTACGCCACCGACGAGGGGTTCCTCGGCCGGTTCCGCGCCGAGGCCCGGCACGCGGCGTCGCTCGGCCACCCGGGCATCGCGCAGGTCTACGACTACGGCGAGGACGACGGCACCGCCTACCTCGTCATGGAGCTCGTGCCCGGCGAGCCGCTCTCGGCGCTGCTGGCCCGCGACGGCGCGATGCCGGCCGCGGCCGCCGTGCCGCTGCTGCAGCAGGCCGCCGACGCGCTGCACGCCGCCCACGCCACCGGCCTCATCCACCGCGACGTCAAGCCCGGCAACCTCATCGTGACGCCCGACCACCGGGTGAAGATCACCGACTTCGGCATCGCCCGGGCCGGCGACCAGGCGCCGATGACCCGCACGGGTGAGGTCATGGGCACCGCGCAGTACCTCTCGCCCGAGCAGGCGATGGGCCGCACCGCCACGCCCGAGAGCGACGTGTACTCCCTCGGGGTCGTCGCCTACGAGATGCTCGCCGGCCGGCGTCCGTTCGAGGCCGACACCGCCGTCGCCGTCGCGCTGGCCCAGGTCAACACCGCGCCGCCGCCGCTGCCCGCGAACGTGCCCGGGCCGGTCGCCGCCGTCGTCATGCAGGCGCTCGCCAAGGACCCCGCAGAGCGGCCGGCGAGCGCTGCGGCGTTCGCCGACCTGCTGGGTGACGCGCTGGCCGGCGGCTGGCCGACCGGGCCGGCGACCGTGCGCACCGCGGCCGTGCCGGTGCCTCCCCTCGCCCTGCCGATCGACCCGGTGACGCCGCCGGCGCCGATGACCACCGTGACGACGGTGCCCGAGCCCGAGCGCCGCAGCCGGGCCGGCCTGTGGGTCGCCCTCGTGCTGCTGGCCCTGCTGATCGCCGCGGCGGTGGCCTACGCGCTGAGCCGCGACGACGGCACCAGCGGCACCCCCGACCCGGCGAGCACCCCCTCGGTGAGCACCACGTCGTCGACCAGCGAGACCTCGTCGACGAGCGAGAGCCCGACGAGCGACGACACCTTCGACCTCGACCGCGCCGCCTACGTGGGCCGCCCGGCCGACGACGTCGAGGACGACCTGCGCCGGCTCGACCTCACGGTGAAGCGCGACGTGGTCACCACGACCGACCAGGAGGAGGGGAACGTGGTCAGCCTGACCCCGACCGCCCGCCTGCAGGCCGGCGACACCGTGACGATCCGGGTGGCCAAGGCGCCGCGCACCACGACGACGACCACCACGACCACCACGACGACCACCACGCCGAGCGACACCCCGACGCAGCCCACCACCACGGAGCCGGCCACCACGACGCCACCGAAGACGCCGACCGAGACGCCCACCGGTGACGCCGACCCGGCGGGTGCCACCCAGCCGGCGCAGAAGGCGAAGCCGACGAAGAAGGCCAAGCCCACCAAGAAGGCCGAGCCGACGGCGGTGGCGCTGGCTGACGACGGCGGAGGCGGTTCGTGAGCCCCGTCGCACGCCTGCTCGGCGGACGCTACGAGATCGGCGAGCTGCTCGGCCGGGGCGGCATGGCCGAGGTGCGCCTCGGCCGCGACGCCCGGCTCGGGCGCACCGTCGCGGTGAAGATGCTGCGGTCCGACCTGGCTCGCGACCCCTCGTTCCAGGCCAGGTTCCGGCGCGAGGCCCAGTCGGCGGCTGCGCTGAACCACCCGTCGGTGGTCGCGGTCTACGACAGCGGCGAGGAAGCGGCCGACGGCGACGGGGCGCCCACGCCGTACATCGTCATGGAGCACGTCGACGGCCGCACCCTGCGCGAGCTGCTCGACGGCGGCCGGCCGATGGGCTGGCGGCAGGCGCTGCAGATCACGTCGAGCGTGCTCGCGGCCCTGGCCTACAGCCACCGCGCCGGCATCGTGCACCGCGACATCAAGCCCGCGAACGTCATGGTCAACGAGGCCGGCGACGTGAAGGTCATGGACTTCGGCATCGCGCGCGCCGTGGCCGACACCTCGGCGACGATGACGCAGACGCAGGCCGTCATCGGCACGGCGCAGTACCTGTCGCCCGAGCAGGCCAAGGGCGAGACGGTCGACGCCCGCAGCGACGTGTACTCGGCCGGCTGCCTGCTGTTCGAGCTGCTCACCGGACGGCCGCCGTTCGTCGGCGACTCGCCGGTCGCGGTGGCGTACCAGCACGTCGGCGAGGCGCCGCAGCCCCCGAGCACCTTCGCCCCCGACGTGCCGCCCACCGTCGACGCCATCGTGCTGCACGCGCTGGTCAAGACCCGAGAGGGCCGCTACCAGACGGCCGGCGACTTCCGCGACGACGTCGAGGCGGCGCTGGCCGGTCGCCGGATCAGCTCGGCGGCGCTCGGCAGCGCACCCGCCGGGGGGTCGGCCGCCGCCGAGCCCACGGTGGCGCTCGCGGCGGCTCCCGCGCCGGCGCCGGCCACCACCCGGCTGCCGGCCACCGCCCCCGCCGACGAGCCGGTGCTGCCGTCGTCCGAGCCGGAGCGACCGCGGCGCACCGGGCTGTGGGTGCTGCTCGGGCTGATCGTCGCCGCCCTCGTCGCGGTCGCCGTGCTCGTGCTGCCCGGCCTGCTCGGGGGCACGCCGGAGGTGCCGCGGGTCGCCGTCCCCGACGTCGTCGGGCACGCCCAGGCCGACGCCGAGGCCGAGCTGCGCCAGGACGGCTTCGTGATCGGCGAGCGCACCCAGACCGCCAGCGACAGCGTCGACGAGGGCTCGGTGGTGTCGTCGAACCCGTCGGCCCAGACCATGCTGGCCCGCGGCTCCACCGTGAACCTCGTCGTCAGCACCGGCCGGGCGCAGGTGACGGTGCCACCGCTCGAGGGCCTCAGCCAGGACGACGCGGAGCAGGCGCTCACGGACGCGGGGCTGAAGGTGGGCGACGTCGAGCGCGTCGAGTCGGCCGAGCACGTCAAGGGTCAGGTCGTGTCGAGCACGCCCGGCCAGGACGCGCAGGTGGACTCGGGCAGCGAGGTCGACCTGCAGGTCTCGAACGGCAAGGTGATGGTGCCGAACGTCAACGGCCTCACCCTGGTCGAGGCCACTGCGGCCCTGACCCAGGCGGGGCTCGCGGTCGACGCCACCGAGTACCGCGAGAGCACGCAGCCCGAGAACACCGTGATCGAGCAGAGCGACCAGGGCAAGACGGTCGACCGGGGCACGAAGATCACCCTGGTGCTGGCCAAGGCCCCGGTGACGCCGACCGAGACCCCGAGCGACACGCCCTCGGCGACGCCGAGCGACACCCCGAGCGACACGCCCTCGGCGACGCCGTAGCGCCGAGGCCGCGCGAGCCCGGCGCTACCGGCGCACGAGGGGGGCCATGCCCACCGACCGCTCGACCGCCTCGGCGTCACCGCACTGCTCGAGCCAGTTCGCGAGCAGCCGGTGGCCGCCCTCGGTGAGCACCGACTCGGGGTGGAACTGCACGCCCTCGAGCGGCAGGTCGCGGTGCCGCACCGACATGACGACGCCGCTGGCGGTGCGGCTGGTCACCTCGAGCTCGTCGGGCACGGTCGCCGGCTCGATGGTCAGCGAGTGGTAGCGGGTCGCGGTGAACGGCGTCGGCAGGCCGCGCAGCACCCCGGCGCCGTCGTGCTCGACCTGGCTGGTCTTGCCGTGCAGCAGCTCGGGCGCTCGGTCGACGACGCCGCCGTACGCGACGCCGAGCGCCTGGTGCCCGAGGCAGACGCCGAGCATGGGCTGCCCGCGCTCGGCGCAGGCGTGCACCATGTCGACGCACACCCCGGCGTCCTCGGGGGTGCCCGGCCCGGGGGAGAGCAGCACCCCGTCGTACCCGGCGCCGTCGGCGGGCGTGATCGCGTCGTTGCGCACCACCTCGCACTCGGCGCCGAGCTGGCGCAGGTAGCCCACGATGGTGAAGACGAAGCTGTCGTAGTTGTCGACGACCAGCACCCGTGCGGTCACTGCGACACCGTCCCGTCGTTGAAGGGCATGAGCGGAGCCAGCACGGGGAAGCCGTACTGGAAGAGCGCGAGCACGGCGGCCGCGAGCACGACCACGACGAGCAGCGCCCGCACCGGCGCGGGGCCGGGCAGGTGCCGCCAGATCCAGGGGTACACGCGTCGCTCCTAGCGCAGCTCGTCCGGCACGCCGCCGGTCGACCGGTCGATGGTGTGGTCGAGGCGCGACCACACCACGTAGCGCTCCTGCGCCGAGTACTTCGGGTGGCAGGCGGTCATGGTCATGATGCGCTCGGTGGGCTTGCGGCCGGGGTGCTCGGGCACCGGCGCGACGACGTCGACGCGGTCGGGCGTCACGACCCGGTGGCCGTAGACCTTGTAGACGTACCAGGTCCTCGCGGTCTCGACGACGACCGCGTCGCCGTCGCGCAGCTCGGCGATCTGGTTGAACGGCTTGGCGTAGGTGACCCGGTGCCCGGCGACGGCGAAGTTGCCCACCTGACCGGGATCGGCGCTGTCGGGGTAGTGCCCGACGCCGCGGTCGAGCACCGACAGCTCGACGCCCTGGATGATCGGGCGCACGTAGTCCTTGCCGAACCGCGGCACCCGGATCAGCGCGAAGGCGTCGCCCAGCGGCAGCTCGCGCACCTTCACCGGGGCCGTGGTGACGCCGGGCTTCGGCGGGGCCTGCCACTGCTGCTCGAGCGACTGCACGCTGCGGTTCGACGACCGGCCGGCGGCGATGTCGGTCCACCACAGCTGCCAGACCACGAACAGCAGCAGCACGACGCCGAGCGTGATGCAGAGCTCGCCGATGCCGTGGACGGCGCCGCGCACCACCCTCACGAGGTGACCGCCGACGACGCCGAGCCGGCCGCGGACGGCACCTCGGCGTGCTGCAGCTGCAACGAGCCGTCGAACGCCGGCACGGTGACCGAGCGGGGCGCGGCGACCCGGTAGCCGAGCCCGACGGCGTCGACGTACTGCCGGTACACCTGCAGCGAGGGCGCCGACTGCAGCCCGCGCAGCATGGCGGCCTGGTCGCCGACGGCGCGCACGACGTACGGCGGCGAGTAGACGCGGCCCTGCAGGATGAGCACGTTGCCGACGCACCGCACCGCGCTGGTCGACACCACGCGCTGGTCCATCAGCATCATCGCCTCGGCGCCGCTGGCCCACAGCGTGTTCACCACCGCCTGCACGTCCTGCTGGTGCACGAGCAGGTCGTCGGCGGTGAAGCCGTCGGGCACGCCGCCGTCGTGCGGGGCGTCGTCGAGGGTGACGGTGACCCCCGGCCCGCGCACGGGCGTGGTGCCGGCGGCTCGCGCGGCCGCGGTGCCCTGGGCGCCCAGCCGCTCGAGCTCGGAGCCGGCCGGCGCCGCCCGCTCGGTGAGCGCCTGCACGTCGCGGCGCAACCTGCCGACCTGCGCCTCCTCGACGTCCGCCCGGTGCTGCTGCTCGCGGATGAGGTCGACGGTGTCGGTGCGGCCGACCGACCGCAGGTCGGTGCCGCGCGCGGTCTGCGCGCTCGCGGTGGCCAGCAGCCCCGCGGCGGCGAACACCACCGGCACGAGCGCACCCCACGCCGACGGCCGCCGGGGCCGCAGCCGCCGCGCCCCCGCGCGCAGCCGTGCCACGACCGTCGTCACACCCCCTATCCTAAGGCGGACCACCGACGAGGAGTGAGCGTGCCCGAATCCAGGACCCGCAAGCAGGGCGACTTCACGCCGCCCCCGCGCAAGGCGAAGGCGGCGCCGTCCAGCCCGCCCTGGTACGCCCCCGTGATGGTCACCCTGCTCGTGCTGGGGCTCGCCTACATCGTGGTGTTCTACGCCTCGAACCAGGAGTACCCGGTGCCGGGCATCGGCGCCTGGAACGTCGTCATCGGCTTCGGCGTGATCATGGCCGGCTTCATCATGGCCACCCGCTGGCGCTAGGCCGGCGGCCTGGTTACACGGCTGTCATTCGTCCCCAGGGTGTGCAGAACCCTGTGGACGACGGGGGTCAGCCGATGCTGAACGGGAACTGCGGCAGGCTCAGCACCTTCGCCCAGGTCACCGCGAGCACGACGAGCAGCACCAGCGCGGTGCCCGACCACTGGACGACGGCCCGCCGGCTGGCCGGCGCGTAGGCCAGCACGGCGCCGAGTGCGGCACCCGTCGCCAGACCGCCGAGGTGCGCCTGCCAGGCGATGCCGGGCACGACGAAGCCGATGACCAGGTTGATCCCGATGATGCTGAGCAGGCCGGTGTCGGCCCGGCCCAGGCGGCGCTGCACCACGAGCAGCGCCCCGAACAGCCCGAAGACCGCGCCGGAGGCACCGACCGCGCTCTGGTTCAGCGACTCGGGGTCGGCGCCGCGGGCGACCATCAGCAGGTAGCCCGCCGACCCGCCCAGGGCGCACACCAGGTAGAGGGCGGCGAAGCGGGCGCGACCGAGCACCTGCTCGAGCGCCGGCCCGACCTGGTACAGCGCCCACATGTTGAAGAGGATGTGCGGCACGAAGCTCGTGCTGTGCAGGAACGCCGAGGTCAGCAGCCGGTACGGCTCCGACCGCACGGCGACGATCCACAGGTCGAACCGGTCGGTGACGCCGAGCCCGAGCTGCGCCAGGAAGGCGGCGGCGCACAGGCCGATGATCGTCAGCGTGACGACCGGTCGCCCCCGCACCGCGCGTCCGCCCAGCACCGTCCGCACCTGCTGGCTGGCCCGCGCCTGCTCGCGCACGCAGTCGACGCACTGGACGCCGACGGCCGCCTGCCGCTGGCACTCGGGGCAGGCCGGCCGCTCGCACCGCTGACAGCGGACGTAGGTGACCCGGTCGGGGTGACGCGGGCAGACCGGCTCGGTCTGCTGCGCCGCGGGCTGCGTCACGGTGCGCCGTCGGTGCCGGGGACTACTGGTTGATCGTGACGGACTCGATCACCACGGGCTCGGTCGGACGGTCGCCGGCACCGGTGCGCACGGCGACGATCTCGTCGACGACGGCGCGGCTGGCCGGGTCGGTGACCTCGCCGAAGATGGTGTGCTTGCCGGTCAGCCAGGCGGTCGGGGCGACGGTGACGAAGAACTGCGAGCCGTTGGTGCCCTTGCCCATGCGCTTGCCGGCGTTGGCCATGGCGAGCAGGTACGGGCGGTCGAAGGACAGGTCGGGGTGGATCTCGTCGTCGAAGGTGTAGCCCGGGCCGCCGGTGCCGGTGCCCAGCGGGCAGCCGCCTTGGATCATGAAGCCGGGGATGATGCGGTGGAAGGTCTTGCCGTCGTAGAACGGCTCGGACTTCTGCTCACCCGTGCGCTCGTCCTTCCACTCCTTGGACCCGTCGGCGAGACCGGTGAAGTTGGCCACCGTCTTCGGGGCCTGGTTCGGGAAGAGCTCGATGGCGATGTCGCCGTGGTTGGTGTGCAGCGTCGCGTCCATCCCCACATCCTCCCACGGCCCGGGTGGGCACGCCGAGGCGGATGGGGGCAGGATGGGTGCTTGCCGTGGCCAGAGGCCATCCGAGCGACCCATGGGAGGGCACGTGTTCAAGACCAGCCGAGCCGACCGCGCGAAGGCCCAGGCGGCCGGGGCCACGAGCGCCGTCTCGCAGCAGCTGCGGACGAAGGTCGCGCCCGCCGTGACCGACGCCGCCACCACGGCCGCCTCGTCGGCCCGCGACGCTGCCAGCACCGCGCGCGAGTGGGCCGTGCCGGCCGCAACCGCCGCCGCGACGACCGCCGCCGCCTGGGCCGCGCCGAAGGCCAAGGACGCGCGTGACTGGGCGGCGCCCAAGGTCGACCACGCCCTCGAGGCCGCCGCGCCGAAGGTCGAGGCCGCCGTCGAGCGGGTCGCCCCGGTCGTCGACACCGCGCGCGACAAGCTCGTCGAGGACCTCCTGCCCCGCCTGGTCGAGGCGGTCAACGCCGCCGCGACCGCCGGTGTCGCCGGTGCCGGTGCGGCTGCCGCCGCCGGTGGTGCCGCGAAGAGCCGCGGCGGCGACGCCGTGGCCGTGCTCAAGGGCGAGAAGGTCGCGAAGAAGAAGGGGCGTGCCCGCCGCACCCTGCTGGTGCTCACCGCCATCACGGCCGCCGGTGCCGCCGGCTTCGCGGTGCTGCGCCGCCGCGGCCCGCAGGACGACCCGTGGGCGGTGCCCCCGGCGTACGACACCTCGGCCCCCGTGGGCAGCCCGGTCGGCATCCCGACCGACACCACGGCGGCCGGTGCCGCCGTGGACACGATCGAGACCGGCCCCGAGACGGCGGCGGCACCCGTCGAGCTCACCGACGGCGACGCCAGCGACGCGCTCGGCGGCGCGGGCAACAGCACCGCCGACCCCGACGTCCCGGGCCTGACCGTCGACTCGGCCGCGGCCGGATCGATCACCGAGACCAAGCCCGACCCGCTGACCGACCCGATCGACGAGGTCGAGCGCTCCGACCGCAGCTGAGCGCCTCGACGAGGGCCCCCGCCGATCCGGTGGGGGCCTTCGTCGTGCCGGCCCGTGTGTGATGAACCTGCGCAGGCCCGGTCGAGCGCCGGACGCCCGTCGCCGCCGCGGGATACGTTCGCGCGGTGCGGCGACGTCGACTCGGCTGGTGGGTGCCGCGCTGCCTGCTGGCCTCGGTCGTCATCGCGCTGGGCGGCGCGCTCGTCTGGTACCTCGCGCCGTCCCCCCGCACCAGGACGGTCGCCGTCCCGCCCGCGGGCGCCACGCCGGAGCAGGTGGTGCTCGCCTATCTCGACGCGCTCGACGCCCACGACTGCGACACCGTGCGCCGACTCACCGTGCCCGAGGAGCGCTCGTGGACGCGGCGCTGGTGCCGGGACGTCGCCAGTGCGCGGCACCCGAGGGTGCTGGGCACGAGCTTCGAGGGGACGCGCGTCGGCGTCGGGGTGTCGTTCGACCTGACCTGGCGGCGGCTGCACGACGACGGGTCGATGGCCCCGGGCGACACCTCGTGGGGCTACACGCTGCAGCCCGTCGGGCCGGACGGCGCGTGGCAGGTCGTCGACCAGGGGATGGGCTGAGGTGCGCCTGCCCCGCGGGGTCGTCGCGCTCGGCCTGGTGCTGCTCGCCCTCAGCGCCTGCACCGCGGTCGACCCGGCACCGGTCCGCTCAGCCGCGCCCCCGCCCGTCACGAGCGGGCGGCCCGGCCCGGGGACCACGGGCGTACCGGCGGGGACCCCGCTGCGCGTGCACGAGGGCGACCTGAACCTGAGCACGCCGGGCCAGGTCGTCGACGGCCTCGACGTGCACGGCTTCGTGCGGATCGACGCCGCCG
Source organism: Angustibacter aerolatus (assembly GCF_054776675.1). NCBI lineage: Bacteria > Bacillati > Actinomycetota > Actinomycetes > Kineosporiales > Kineosporiaceae > Angustibacter > Angustibacter aerolatus. Next base: position 8,653 of record NZ_BAAHBM010000004.1, on the reverse strand, counting down.
GCGTGACGCTGCAGCGCTCCCGCGTCCGCGGCGGGCTGACGGACGACCTCGGGGCCAACCGGGCGCTGGTGTCGTCGACCGCGCCGGGCGTGCAGCTGACCGACCTCGACCTGGTACCCGACCACCCGTCGGTGCACGTGGACGGGTTGAAGGGGTACGGCTTCACCGCCACGCGCCTCGACGTGCACGGCGTGGTCGACGCCGTCGTGGTGCACGGGCCGGGCACCACGGTGACGGCCAGCTGGCTGCACGACCTGCGGCACTACGCCGTCGACCCCGGGCAGGGCGGCGGGCCGAGCCACGACGACGGCGTGCAGGTGCAGGCGGGGACCGGCATCCGGCTGATCGGCAACGTCATCGACGGCGGGGCGAACTCCGCGCTGCAGGTGACGCAGGACGTCGGGGTGACCAGCGACCTCGAGCTCACGGGCAACTGGCTCGACGGCGGCGCCTGCACGGTGAACGTCGCGGAGAAGGGCCGCGGGCCGATCGAGGGTCTCGTGGTGAGCGACAACCTGTTCGGCCGCCGCTCGTCGGTGCCGGGTTGTGCCGCCACCGTGCCGACGTCGACGCCGCTCGTGGCCGACGACAACCGCTACGACGACGGTCAGCCGGTGACCATCCGCCGGGACTGACCGACGCTCCGGGTGGAGGCGAGGGGACTCGAACCCCTAACCCCCTGCTTGCAAAGCAGGTGCGCTACCAATTGCGCCACGCCCCCGGGTGACTCAGATCGAGTCGGTGGCCTCCGCCCACAGGGCCTGCTCGGCCTTGTCGGCCTCGAGCCGGCGCCACACGGCGAAGGCGCTCACGCCGGCGGCGGCCGCGAGCAGCAGCTTCTTCACGGGGTACCTCCGCAGGTCGTGGACGGACAGCTGATCGTACCGCCAGCCGGTCGCCGGTCAGCGCACGACCTTCAGGGTGCCTGCCGCCCGGGTCGAGGCGGCGATGCGACCGGTGCCGCCGTACCGCACCGACAGCCTCCAGCTCCCGGCCTGCAGCCGGGGCAGGGTGAGCACCCGCAGGCCGCGGTTGCTGTACGTCAGTCGCACCGACGTCGTCCGGGTGACGGAGCCGCGCTTCGCCGTCACCGTGACGCGGCCGGGCGGGGAGTGGATGCCGCGGACGGTGACGGTCACCTTCACGCGGGCACGCGACGTCGCCCGGGTCGGCCGGGTGGAGCGGCTGACCCTGGTGGTGGACGGGACCTTCGTCGGCTTCGTGAGCTGCGCGATCGCGAGGCGGCGGAAGCGGATGCGCTCCTTCCAGGTGCTCGTCCCGGTCTCGTAGAGGATGCCGACGGTGCGCGCGTCGAGCAGGACGAGGTCCGAGTACGAGCCGGGCGTGCTCTCGAGCTCGACCTGGTAGCCCCGGTTCCACGTGGAACCCCGGGTGCTGCTGCTGAAGACGGTCATGTCCCGCCGCAGCGTCGGCGTCCGGTCGGCGGGTGCGGAGAAGAGCAGCTGCCCGGACGGCAGGGCGAGCGCGCTGCCCTGCACCGTCACGATCGGCAGCGATGAGCGGGTGAAGCGCCGGCGCAGCGTCTGGCCGCCGTCCGTCGACAGCGCGTGCTGGCGTGCCGTCCCGGCCGCCGCGCCGTCGCCCTGCAACCGGTAGCTGATGAACAGCGACCCGTCGGACTGCTCGGCGACGGTGCCCTCCATGAAGCGCGCCCGGCCGGTGGTGTCCTGCTGGTCGTACCCGGTGCGCCACGTCGCACCGTGATCGTCGGAGTAGATGCCGTACGCGCCGTACCGACCGGCCGACGTGCGGTACCCGAGCGGGACGACGATGCGCCCGACGTGCGAGCGAGTGAGCTGGACGGCGTGCCCGGGGCCGGTCAGCCCGCCGCGGTAGGTGCCGCTGGGCCGCACCGGGGCGCCGAGCGCCGAGAAGGTCCGCCCGTCGTCGCGGCTGGTCTGCACGTGCAGGCCCTTGTGCGCGGCCCGCCCGCCGGCGCGCGGCGTCACGACCGACAGCACGAGCACCCGGCCGGTGGCGGCGTCGACCACGGGCACCGGGTTCGACACCCGGTTCGGGCCGTCGTCGCCGATGGCGCGCGCGCCGCTCCAGGTGCAGCCGCCGTCGGTCGAGCGCGCGGTGACGACGTCGAAGTCGCCGTCGTCGCCGAGCACCCGGTCGCGGCGCTCGGCGAACGCGACGAGGGCCCCGCTGCCGGTGCGCACCACCGAGGGGATGCGGTACCAGCGCTTCGCGGCCGGGCTGCTGCGGAACGGCGTCCACGTGCAGGACGTCGCCGCCTGCGCAGGCGACGGCGCCACGGCGACCAGGCCGGCGGCGGTGAGCGCCCCGGCGAGGGCGGCGGTCAGGAGACGAGGCAGACGCGGCACTCACTGAGCATCGGCCACCTGGCCGGCGGGATGAGCCCGACGAAGATGAACAGATGCGGAGAGCCCCGACCGTCATCGGTCGGGGCTCTCGGGTGCGGTGGGCCTAACAGGACTCGAACCTGTGACCTCTTCCTTATCAGGGAAGCGCTCTAACCGACTGAGCTATAGGCCCGGAGGACCGCCGTGGCGCTCGGTCCGACGCACGAGACTACCCCAGCGGCCGGACGCCACGCGAACCGGATCAGTCGTCGGTGAGGGTGAGCTGCACGCCGCCGACCAGCGCGGAGCAGATGTTGTAGAGGAAGGCCCCGAGCGTGGTCAGGGCGGTGAGCAGGAAGACGTCGATGACGCCGATCACCGTCGCCAGCGACAGCACCCGGCCGAACCCGACGTACTGCATGAGGTCGAAGGTGCTGCCACCGTTCTCGCCGAGCACCGTGCGCACCGTGCGGTCGATGTCGGCGAAGACGCCCATCCCGTCGAGGATGGTCCACAGCACGCCGATCATGATCACGAACGCGATGCCGATGGCCACCGAGAGCAGGAAGCCGATCTTGGCGACCGACCAGGGGTCGACCCGCGACAGCGTGAGGCGCACCTTGCGGGGACCGCCGCGGACGGCACGGGCCGTGGTCTCGGCCTGCTGCACGCCGGCCTGCTGACCGGCCTGCGCGTACCCGGCGGACGGCGCCGTCGTGGTCTGGCCGCCCGTCGCGTACTGCCGGGCACCGCCTCCGTACGCCTGGTCGGGTGTGCTCACCCTTCCTCACCTCCGGGCTCGACGTCGCCCTCGTCCGCCGTGCCGGCGGGCAGGTCGTCAACCGACGACGGTACGCCATCGCGCATCGGGTCGTCTGCCACCGTGTCGTCGACCGGCTGGTCGGCCACCGTGTCGACCGCGCCCTCGACGCGAGCGCCCACCTCGGCGACCTCCTCGCGGGCCTGCTCCTCGGCGATCTCGTCGGCGGCCTCCTCGACCAGCCGCTCGGTGCTGCGGGCGATGCCGATGATGGCGTCGCCGCGGTCGACCCGGGCGAAGCTCACACCGGAGGTGTCGCGGCCGGTGCGGCGCACCTCGTCGACGCGCGAGCGGACGATCTTGCCCTTCTCCATGACGACGAGCACCTCGTCCTCGTCGCCCACCAGCAGCGCGCCGACCAGGTCGCCGCCCTTGTCGCTGAGCTTCGCGACCTTGATGCCGAGCCCGCCGCGACCCTGCACGCGGTACTGCTCGACCGGCGTCCGCTTGGCGAGGCCGTTCTCGAACACCACGAACACGTCGGGGGTCTCGTCGTCGTGCACCACGTCGAGCGCCAGCAGGTGGTCGCCGCCGCGGAACTTCATGCCGGTGACGCCGGACGTCGCCCGGCCCATCGGGCGCAGCGCGTCGTCGTTCGCGGTGAACCGCACCGACTGGCCCTTGCGCGAGACGAGCAGCAGGTCGTCGTCGCCCGAGGCGAGGCGAGCCGAGACCAGCTCGTCGCTCAGGCCCTCGCCGTCGGCGCGCAGGTTGATCGCGATGAGCCCGCCGCTGCGGTTCGAGTCGTACTCGGTGAGCCGGGTCTTCTTCACCAGGCCGGCCTTCGTGGCCAGCACGAGGAACGGCTCCTGCTCGTAGTCGCGCAGGTCGAGCACCTGGGCGATCTGCTCGCCGGGCTGGAACGCGAGCAGGTTGGCCACGTGCTGGCCCTTGGCGTCGCGGCCGCCCTCCGGCAGCTCGTACGCCTTCGCCCGGTAGACCCGCCCGAGGTTGGTGAAGAACAGCAGCCAGTGGTGGGTCGTCGTGGTGAAGAAGTGCTCGACCAGGTCGTCGCCGCGCAGCTGCGCCCCGCGCACGCCCTTGCCGCCGCGCCGCTGCGAGCGGTACTCGTTCACCCGGGTGCGCTTGGCGTAGCCGCCGCGGGTGATGGTGACGACGACGTCCTCCTCCGGGATCAGATCCTCCATCGACATGTCGCCGTCGAAGGGCCGGATCTCCGTGCGTCGCGCGTCGCCGTACTTGTCGACGATCCCGGCGAGCTCCTCGCCGATGATCTCGCGCTGGCGGGCCGGCGAGTCGAGGATCGCCTGGTACTCGGTGATGAGCCGCTGCAGCTCGTCGAACCGGTCGGTGAGCCGCTGCCGCTCGAGGGCGGCGAGGCGGCGGAGCTGCATGTCGAGGATCGCGCGGGCCTGCAGCTCGTCGATGTCGAGCAGCCCCATCAGGCCCTCGCGCGCGTCCTCGACCGTGGCGGACGCGCGGATGAGCGCGATGACCTCGTCGAGCGCGTCGAGCGCCTTCAGCAGGCCGCGCAGGATGTGCGCCTCCTCCTCGGCCTTGCGGAGGCGGTAGCGGGTGCGCCGCTGGATGACCTCGATCTGGTGCTCGACCCAGTGGTGCACGAACCCGTCGAGCGACAGGGTGCGGGGCACGCCGTCGACCAGCGCGAGCATGTTCGCGCTGAAGTTGTCCTGCAGCTGGGTGTGCTTGTAGAGGTTGTTCAGCACGACCTTCGCGACGGCGTCGCGCTTCAGCACGATGACCAGCCGCTGGCCGGTGCGCGAGCTCGACTCGTCGCGGACGTCGGCGATGCCGCCGATCTTGCCGTCCTTGACCAGCTCGGCGATCTTCAGCGCCAGGTTGTCGGGGTTCACCTGGTACGGCAGGTCGGTGACCACCAGGCACTGCCGGTTCTGGATCTCCTCGACCTCGACGATCGCCCGCATCGTGACCGACCCGCGGCCGGTGCGGTAGGCGTCCTCGATGCCGCGGCGTCCCATGATGTAGGCGCCGGTGGGGAAGTCGGGCCCGTGCACCCGGGCCAGCAGCGCGTCGAGCAGCTGCTCGCGATCGGCCTCGGGGTGCTGCAGGTACCACTGGACGCCGTCGGCGACCTCGCGCAGGTTGTGCGGCGGGATGTTCGTGGCCATGCCGACCGCGATGCCGTTGCTGCCGTTGACCAGCAGGTTCGGGAAGCGCGACGGCAGCAGCGCCGGCTCCTGCGTCTTGCCGTCGTAGTTCGGCGCGAAGTCGACGGTCTCCTCGTCGATGTCGCGCACCATCTCCATGGCCAGCGGCGCCATCCGGCACTCGGTGTAGCGCATGGCGGCGGCGGGGTCGTTGCCCGGCGAGCCGAAGTTGCCCTGGCCGTCGACCAGCGGGTACCGCAGCGACCACGGCTGCGCGAGCCGCACGAGGGTGTCGTAGATCGAGCTGTCACCGTGCGGGTGGTACTGCCCCATCACGTCGCCGACGACGCGGCTGCACTTGTTGTAGCCGCGGTCGGGCCGGTAGCCACCGTCGTACATCGCGTAGAGCACCCGGCGGTGCACCGGCTTCAGGCCGTCGCGGACGTCGGGCAGCGCCCGGCTCACGATGACGCTCATCGCGTAGTCGAGGTACGAGCGCTGCATCTCGACCCGCAGGTCGATCTCGTGGTCCGGGCCGACCGTGGGGGTGGGGGGCTGCTCGCTCACTGGTGTCCTTCTGATCGAACCGTCGGGGTGACCGGGACCGCGCCTGGCGCGGTCAGATGTCGAGGAAGCGGACGTCCTTGGCGTTGCGCTGGATGAACGCGCGGCGCGGCTCGACGTCCTCGCCCATCAGCTCGGAGAAGGTGCGCTCGGCCTCGACCGCGTTCTCCATCGTCACCTGGAGCAGCACCCGCTGGTCGGGGTCCATCGTGGTCTCCCACAGCTCCTTGGCGTTCATCTCGCCGAGGCCCTTGTAGCGCTGCACGCCGTTGTCCTTGGGCAGCTTGCGCCCGGCGGCGAGACCGGCGGCCATGACGGCGTCGCGCTCGCGGTCGGAGTACACGAAGTCGTGCTCGCCCTGGCTCCACTTCAGCCGGTACAGCGGCGGCTGCGCGAGGTAGACGAACCCGCCGTCGATGAGCGGCCGCATGAACCGGAACAGCAGCGTCAGCAGCAGCGTGCGGATGTGCTGGCCGTCGACGTCGGCGTCGGCCATCAGCACGATCTTGTGGTACCTGAGCTTGTTCTCGTCGAAGTCCTCGCCGATGCCGCTGCCGAACGCCGAGATCAGCGCCTGCACCTCGGTGTTGGCCATCACCCGGTCGATGCGGGCCTTCTCGACGTTCAGGATCTTGCCGCGGATGGGCAGGATCGCCTGGGTCATCGGGTCGCGGCCGCCCTTGGCCGACCCGCCGGCGCTGTCGCCCTCGACGATGAAGATCTCGCACCGCGCCGGGTCGTTCGACTGGCAGTCGCTGAGCTTGCCGGGCAGCGACGACGACTCGAGCAGGCCCTTGCGGCGGGTCGCGTCGCGCGCCTTGCGGGCGGCCACGCGGGCGGCCGCCGCCTGCACCGACTTGCGGATGATCTCGCGCGCCTCGTTCGGGTGCCGCTCGAGCCAGTCGCCGAGCCCGTCGGTGACCACGCGCTGCACGAAGCCCTTGGCCTCGGTGTTGCCGAGCTTCGTCTTCGTCTGGCCCTCGAACTGCGGCTCGCCGAGCTTGATCGAGACGACAGCGGTGAGGCCCTCGCGGATGTCCTCGCCGCTGAGGTTGTCGTCCCGCTCCTTGAGGTGGCCCTTCTCCCGCGCGTAGCGGTTGATCAGCCCGGTCAGCGCCGCACGGAAACCCTCCTCGTGGGTGCCGCCCTCGTGGGTGTTGATCGCGTTCGCGTAGGTGTGCACCGAGTCGGAGTACGCGCCGGTCCACTGCATCGCGATCTCGAGCGACAGCATCCGGTTGCGGTCCTCGCTCTCGAACGCGATGACCTCGGGGTGCACCAGCTCGGTGCGCTTCGCCGAGTTCAGGTAGTGCACGTAGTCGACCAGGCCGTTCTCGTACCGGTACTCGATGCGGTGCGGACCACCCGCCTCGCCGGCGTCACCGACCTCGGTCGGGTCGCCGTCCTCGTCCTCGCCGTGCCCGAGGCGCTCGTCGGTGAACGTGATGGTCAGGCCCTTGTTGAGGAACGCCATCTGCTGGAAGCGCGCCCGCAGCGTCTCGAAGTCGTACTCGACGGTCTCGAAGATCTCGGGGTTGGCCCAGAACGTCACCGTGGTGCCGGTGCGGTCGGTCTCCTCGCCCTGCTCGAGCGGCGCCTGGGGCACGCCGTCGGCGTAGGACTGGCGGAAGACGTGACCGCGCTGCGCCACCGCGACGTCGAGCCGGTGCGACAGCGCGTTGACCACGGAGATGCCCACGCCGTGCAGACCGCCCGACACCGCGTAGCCGCCGCCGCCGAACTTGCCGCCAGCGTGCAGCACCGTGAGCACCACCTCGACGGCGGGGCGGTTCTCGCCCGGCATGAGGTCGGTGGGGATGCCGCGACCGTCGTCGACGACGCGCACGCCGCCGTCGGCCTGCAGCGTGACGTCGACCCGGGTCGCGTGCCCGGCCATCGCCTCGTCGATCGAGTTGTCAACCACCTCGTAGACCAGGTGGTGCAGGCCGCGCGGCCCGGTCGAGCCGATGTACATGCCGGGGCGCTTGCGCACCGCCTCGAGCCCCTCGAGCACCGTGATGGCGCTCGCGTCGTACGTCACGTCGTTGGACGCGAGGCTCGGCGCCTCGCGCTCCGGGTCGAGCGGCACCAGCTCGTCGCGGTCGACGACCGGGCCCGTCGGGGTCTCGTCGGGCGTCGGCGCGGTGGTGTCGTCCGGGTTCAGGTCGGGCACGTGGTCAGGCTCCTCGCTGGGCACGAAGCGCGGCCGTCCGTCGACGGCCGCGAGATGCGTCCAGTCTACCCGTAGACGGCCCGGGACGGTGGGCCACACGCGCTGCCGGGGTGCCGGACGTGTCCCCACACGTCGCACGGGTCGCCAGACGGCCAGGACGGCATCGCACGAGCACCCGGTCTCTGTCCACAGGCTGGGGACAACCAGGTGGACAACCCCTGACGCGAAACCGCCGGACGGGATGCGTCGGCTACCCGTACGTGTCGCGCGGACCCCGCCCGCGCACGGTCCGGGCACCCCGCCGCCAGGACGGCGCCGACGGCCCGAGCACCTGCAACCGGTCGACCACGCCCTCGCCGAGCTCCTCCGCCAGCCGGCGCAGCAGGGTCGGCGCGAGCAGCCGCAGCTGGGTCGCCCACGCCGTCGAGTCCGCCCGCACCACGAGCACGCCCTCCTCGAACGACTCGGGCGTGCTGTGCGCGGCGACCTCGATGCCGACCACCTGCGCCCAGCGCCCGATCACGCCGCCCACGGCCAGGTCGACCCCCCAGCCACGTTCGGCGACCAGCCGGTCGAGCCCGGCGCCGAACGCCGCCGGCTCGCGGTCGTCGTCCCGGGCCGCTGCGCCGCTCGCCCCGCCCGCGCGCTCCCCGGCGATGCGCCGGCGCCGCACCGG
>NZ_BAAHBM010000003.1:0-108202 GCF_054776675.1 Angustibacter aerolatus | reverse complement strand
GGCGCAGGCGCCGCCGATCGCGGCGTAGTGGTCCGCGAGGTCGCGCAGGTCGTCGAGCGGCAGGGCGCGCAGCCGGGCGTGCAGCACGGCGGACGCCGCCTCGTCGGGCGCGGTGACGAACGACCCGCCGCCGCGGCCGCGCCGGGTGCGCACCAGGCCCTGCTCGCGCAGCGCCGTCAGCGCCTCGCGCACGGTGACCGTCGAGACGCCGAGCCGTTCGGCCAGCTCGACCTCGCTGGGCAGCTGGGCGTCGTCCGGCAGCATGCCCAGCGCGATGGCGTCGGTGAGCCGGCGGGTCACGGCCGCCGAGCGGCTGGCGCCGTCGAGCGGGGAGAACACGGCGGCGCGCACCCGCGGGGAGGGGCGCGTGCCCGCCGTCTCGGTGCCCTGCACGTGCACCCCACCTCTCCGCCGGCCGTGGCGGCCGCTCAGGTCACGGAACGGTCGCGGTCGGGCTCCGGTTCCCCGAACCCCCTTGTGCCTAGAAATATGGAGTCATAGGTTTTGCGCCGTGTCCACCCCCGAGGCCCCGGCCGTGCGGTTGCGCGGCCTGCGCAAGGTCTACCCCGGCCGGCCGCCCGTGACGGCGGTCGACGGCGTCGACCTCGACATCGCCGACGGCGAGTTCTTCTCGATGCTCGGTCCGTCCGGCTCGGGCAAGACGACGGTGCTGCGGATGATCGCCGGCTTCGAGGAGCCCACCGAGGGCACCGTCGAGCTGGCCGGCGCCGACGCGACCGCGCTGCCGCCGCACCGGCGCGACGTCAACACCGTGTTCCAGGACTACGCGCTCTTCCCGCACATGAGCGTGCAGCAGAACGTCGAGTACGGGCTGCGGGTGAAGCGGGTCGGCGGTGCCGAGCGCCGGCGGCGGGCCGGTGAGGCGCTCGAGCAGGTGCGCCTGCCGCACCTGGCGGGACGACGACCGAGCCAGCTCAGCGGCGGTCAGCGCCAGCGGGTGGCCCTGGCCCGCGCGCTGGTGAACCGGCCGCGCGTGCTGCTGCTCGACGAGCCGCTCGGGGCGCTCGACCTCAAGCTGCGCGAGCAGATGCAGGTCGAGCTCAAGGCGATCCAGCGCGACGTCGGCATCACGTTCCTGTTCGTCACCCACGACCAGGAGGAGGCGCTCACGCTCTCCGACCGGGTCGCGGTGTTCAACGACGGGCGGATCGAGCAGGTGGGACCGGCCGCCGACGTCTACGAGCACCCGGCCACGGCGTTCGTCGCGGGGTTCGTCGGCACGTCGAACCTGTTGCGCGACACCGACTCCCAGCGGGTCACCGGTCGCACCGGCACGGTCGGCATCCGGCCCGAGCGCCTCCTCGTGCTGCCGGACGGCGCGCCGGTGCCGGGCGGACGCCGGTCGGCCCGCGGCACCGTGCGCGAGGTGGTCTACGCCGGGTCGGTCAGCCGCGTGGTCGTCGCCCTGGACGGCGGCGGTGAGCTGATCGCGTTGCAGCAGAACGGTTCTGACGCCACCACCGACACCGCCGTGCACCGCGGCGACCCCGTGCACCTGGCCTGGCGCGACGAGCACGTGATCGACGTGCCAGCCGATCCCGCAGTCCCCCACGAAGGAGCGAGCAATGCGTAGGTCCCTCACCGGTGTCGCCCTCGGCGCCGTGGCAGTGCTGGCTCTCGCGGCCTGCGGAGGCTCCGACGCGGGCAGCGGCGCCAAGGCGGCAGCCACCCAGGGCGGCTTCACCCCGCCGAAGCTGCAGGCCCTGCAGGCCCTCGGCCAGCCCGAGGGCGAGGTGAACGTACTCGCGTGGCCCGGCTACGTCGAGGACGGGACGAACGACAAGAGCGTCGACTGGGTGAGCGACTTCGAGAAGACGTCCGGCTGCAAGGTCAACGTCAAGACGTTCGGCACCTCCGACGAGGCCGTGCAGCTCATGCGCACCGGCCAGTACGACGTGATCTCGGCGTCCGGCGACGCGACGCTGCGGCTCATCGCGGCCGGTGACGTCGAGCCGGTGAACACCGGCCTGATCAAGAACTACCCGGACGTGTTCGACGCGCTGAAGCTCAAGCCGTGGAACTCGGTGAACGGCGTGGCCTACGGCATCCCGCACGGCCGCGGCGCCAACGTGCTCATGTACAACAAGGACCTGGTGAAGCCCGCGCCCGACTCGTGGTCGGTGGTCTTCGACGGCGGCAGCCAGTACGCCGGCAAGGTCATGCCCTACGACTCGCCCATCTACATCGCGGACGCCGCGCTGTACCTGATGAGCACCAAGCCCGCGCTCGGCATCAAGAACCCCTACGCCCTCGACGAGAAGCAGCTCGCGGCGGCGGTCGACCTGCTGAAGCAGCAGAAGCCGAACGTCAGCGAGTACTGGTCGGACTACCTGAAGGAGGTGCAGTCCTTCAAGTCCGGAGCCAGCGTCGTCGGCACCGCGTGGCAGGTGAACGCGAACGTCGCCATCGGCGAGAAGGCGCCGGTCGACGTCGTGCTGCCGAAGGAGGGCTCGACGGGGTGGTCGGACACCTGGATGGTGGGCGCCAAGTCGGAGCACAAGACCTGCGGCTACGAGTTCATCGACCACATCCTGTCGCCGAAGGTGAACGCCCAGGTCGCGGAGTACTTCGGCGAGGCGCCGGCCAACCGCAAGGCGTGCGACGAGACCAGCGACCCGAAGACGTGCGAGATCTACCACGCCGACGACGAGGACTACTTCAGCAAGGTCTACTACTGGACCACGCCGATCCCGCAGTGCCTCGACGGCCGCAAGGACGTCACCTGCACCGACTACAACGCGTGGACGAAGGCCTGGACCGACGTCCGCAACAGCTGACCGGCTCGACGCGTTGCAGGAGGTGAGGTGAACAGGTGCGTCGCAGGCTGACGCTGGCCGGGCTGCTCGCCCCGCCGCTGCTGTGGCTGGTCGTGGCCTACCTCGGCGCGCTGGCGGCGATCTTCGCCACCGCGGTGTGGACGACGGACCCGTTCACCAACCAGGTGGTGCGGACGTTCACGCTCGACAACGTCACCGGCCTGTTCGGCGACCCGGTGTACCTGCGGATCATCGGGCGCACGCTGCTCGTGGCCGCCGCCGTCACCGTGCTCTGCGTGCTCGTGGCGGTGCCCTTCGCGTTCTTCATGGCCAAGGTCGCACCGCCGCGGGCCCGCCGGCTGCTCGTCGCGCTCGTGCTGGTGCCGCTGTGGGCGAGCTACCTGGTGAAGGCGTACGCCTGGCGGGCCGTGCTGGCGCCGAACGGCGTGCTCGACAGCACGTTCGGCGGCACCCCGGGCTTCGGCCTGGTCGCGGTGGTGCTCACGCTCACGTACCTCTGGCTCCCGTACATGGTGCTGCCGGTCTACGCCGGGCTCGAGCGGCTGCCCGACTCGCACCTGCAGGCCTCGGCCGACCTCGGCGCGGGCAACGGCACGACGTTCCGCCGCATCGTGCTGCCGGCCCTGCTGCCGTCGGTGGCGGCCGGCACCGTGTTCACGTTCTCGCTGAGCCTCGGCGACTACATCGCGGTGCAGATCGTCGGCGGCAAGGTGCAGGTGCTGGGCACCGCCGTGCTGCAGAACATCAGCCTCGACCTGCCGTTCGCGGCGACCCTGGGCACCGCGAGCGTCGTGATCATGGTCGTCTACCTGCTCGCCGTCCGTCGTGCCGGCGCCCTGGACAACCTGTGACCACCGCCGACCGGAGGACGCCGTGCGCCTGACCGCCCGGGCCCGCGGCGCCTGCTGGGCGTTCGGCGTGCTGGTGCTGCTCTTCGTGTACCTGCCGCTCGCCGTCGTGGCGCTCAACTCCTTCAACAGCGACCGCACGTTCGGCTGGCCCCCGCCGGGGTTCACGCTGCGGTGGTGGGACCTCGCCCTGCACGCGCAGGGCCCGCGCGACGCGCTGCGGACGTCGGTCGAGGCCGGCCTCGGCGCCACCGCGATCGCCCTGGTGCTCGGCACGCTGCTGGCGATCGCCCTCACCCGGTACGCGTTCTTCGGGCGGCAGGCGATCTCGCTGCTGGTGGTGCTGCCGATCGCGCTGCCCGGCATCGTCACCGGCATCGCACTGCAGTCGGTGATCCAGAGCGTGCTGCAGCCGGTCTTCGGCATCGGCGCCGGGCTGTTCACGATCATCGTGGGGCACGCGACGTTCTGCATCGTCGTCGTCTTCAACAACGTCACGGCCCGGCTGCGCCGCTCGGGCACCGCGCTCGAGGCGGCCAGCGCCGACCTCGGTGCCTCGCCCTGGACGACGTTCCGGCTGGTGACGCTGCCGCTGCTGCGCTCCGCCCTGGTCGCCGGCGGCCTGCTCGCCTTCGCGCTGAGCTTCGACGAGATCGTCGTCACCACCTTCACCGCGGGCCCCGGCTCGCCGACCCTGCCGATCTGGATCTTCCAGAACCTGTTCCGCCCCAACCAGGCGCCGGTGGTGAACGTCGTCGCCGTGGTGCTCGTCGTCGCCTCCGTCGTACCGGTGTGGCTGGCGCAGCGGCTGGACGGCGCGGGCGCGGCCGGCGCGCGGCTCTGAGCCGGCGTCCCGGCGTCGGCCCGACCCTTCCTGCGGCCCGCACACCGTTCGATGGGCGTGCATGCCCAGGGAACGGTGCGGCAGCCGACTTCACGTGGCTCGCGAGCCGGAGCCGGGCGGAGCCGAAGCGGTGCACGCACCCGGCCCGGCGGCGCGCACGGGGCGGCGCGCGGCTACCGTCGAGGCGTGAGCGACAGGCAGCCGGCGGAGCCGGGGGAGCGCGGGCTGCGCCGCGTGCACCGCGCGCCGAAGTACCAGGTGTTCATCGCGGCGGGGCTGATCGTCGGCATCGTGGTCGCGGTCGTCTCCGGGTACACCGGCGCGGGCGACCCGACCGTCGGCCGCGGCAAGCTGGTGGGCTACCTCGCGCTGCTGCTCGGGTGCCTCGGGGGGTTGCTGGGCGGCGCGGTCGCCGTCACGGTGGAGCGGTTCATGAACCGCGGCACCGGCCGCCGCTGACCCCGGAGGTCCCACCTGACGTCCCTCGCGCCGTCCGCCCCGCTCGCCCTGCCGCAGGTCGAGGTGCTCGGCCTGCCGTCACCGGCCGGCCTGGCCGCGGTGGCCGTGGGCGCGGGCCTCGCCGCGCTGCTCGTGGCCTGGGTGCTGGGCAGCCTGGTGCGCCGCTTCGGCCGCGACGGCCCGGTGGCCCGCGACCTGGCGCACCGCGCCCGGCGTCCGCTGCGGGTGACGATGGTGCTGGCGGCGGTGCAGGGCGTGCTGACGTCGCAGGGCAGCGGCCGCGCCGTCGAGGTGGTCACCCGGGTGCTCGGCCTGGCGCTGATCGGCGCCGTCGCCTGGCTGGTGGCGGCCCTGGCGTTCGTGCTCGAGGACCTCGCGCTGCGCCGCTACGACGTCGACGTGGAGGACAACCGCAAGGCCCGGCGGGTGCGCACCCAGGTGGGGCTCCTGCGCCGGCTCACCGTCGTGGTGCTCACCGTGCTGGCCGTCTCGGCGATGCTGCTCACCTTCCCCTCGGCCCGGGCAGCCGGCGCCAGCGTGCTCGCGTCCGCCGGCGTCGTCGGCATCGTCGCCGGCCTGGCCGCGCAGACGTCGCTGGCCAACGTGATCGCCGGCCTGCAGCTCGCCTTCACCGACGCGATCCGGGTCGACGACGTCGTGGTGGTCGAGAACGAGTGGGGACGCATCGAGGAGATCACGCTGACGTACGTCGTGCTGCACGTGTGGGACGACCGCCGGCTGATCCTGCCGAGCACGTACTTCACCACCACCCCGTTCCAGAACTGGACCCGCACCGAGGCGGCCGTGCTCGGCGAGGTGACGTTCGAGGTCGACTGGGCGGTGCCGGTCGCGGCCGTGCGCACCCGGCTGCACGAGGTGCTCGAGGCGTCGGACCTGTGGGACGGGCGGGTCGGCGTGCTGCAGGTGACCGACGCGGTGGGCTCGTTCGTCACGCTGCGGGTGCTGGTCAGCGGCCGCGACGGGCCGACGGTGTTCGACCTGCGCTGCGAGGTGCGCGAGGCCCTGGTGGGCTGGCTGCAGTCGGAGCACCCGCAGGCGCTGCCGCGGATGCGCTACGAGCAGGCCGCGCCCGCCCCGCGCAGCAACCCCGACCGGCCGGCCACCTCGCCCCGGCCGGTCGCCGGGCAGCCCGAGCCCGACGCCTCGGACGACGCGCGCATGTTCACCGGCAGCCTGCAGGCGGTCGAGCGCTCGCGGGTGTTCACCGGCCCCGACAGCCAGCCCGTCGAGCGCGTGCAGCCCGACGACCCACCCCGCTCCGACTGAGCGCCGGCCCCGTCGCCACGTGCCACACTGGTGGGGTGGCACGTGGCGACGGACGTCTGACCCATGACCTCATCCCCGGCGAGAAGGGCCCGCAGGACGCCTGCGGCGTCTTCGGCGTCTGGGCTCCCGGTGAGGAGGTCGCCAAGCTCACCTACTTCGGGCTCTACGCCCTGCAGCACCGTGGGCAGGAGTCGGCCGGCATCGCGACCAGCGACGGCAACCGGCTGCTCGTCTACAAGGACATGGGCCTGGTCTCGCAGGTGTTCGACGAGACGGCGCTGCGCAGCCTGGACGGCGGGCACCTCGCCATCGGGCACGCGCGCTACTCGACCACCGGCTCGAGCACCTGGGAGAACGCCCAGCCCACGCTCGGCGACACCGCGGGCGGCACCGTGGCCCTCGCCCACAACGGCAACCTCACCAACTCCGCCGAGCTGAAGGAGCTGGTGGCCGAGCGCTACGGCACCTCGGTCGCCGGCGAGCTGCGCCGGGGCAACACCACCGACACCGCACTGGTCACGACGCTGCTCACCGGCGACCCCGACCACAGCCTCGAGGCCACCGCGCTCGAGGTGCTGCCGCTGCTGCGCGGCGCGTTCAGCCTGGTGTTCATGGACGAGCACACCCTGTACGCCGCGCGCGACGCCCACGGCGTCCGGCCGCTCGTGCTGGGCCGGCTCGAGCGCGGCTGGGTGGTGGCGAGCGAGACGTCGGCGCTGGCCACGATCGGCGCCAGCGTGATCCGCGAGGTCGAGCCCGGCGAGCTGGTGGTCATCGACGCCGACGGACTGCGCACCCACCGGTTCGCGCAGCCCGAGCCCAAGGGCTGCGTGTTCGAGTACGTCTACCTGGCCCGGCCCGACACCACGATCGCCGGTCGAAACGTGCACGAGGCGCGGGTCGAGATGGGCCGCGAGCTGGCCCGCGAGCACCCCGTCGAGGCCGACCTGGTGATCGGCGTGCCCGAGTCGGGCGTGCCGGCCGCGATCGGGTACGCCGAGGCGAGCGGCATCCCCTACGGCCAGGGCTTCGTGAAGAACTCCTACGTCGGGCGCACCTTCATCCAGCCGAGCCAGACGCTGCGGCAGCTCGGCATCCGGCTGAAGCTCAACCCGCTGGTGCACCAGATCAAGGGCCGGCGGCTGGTCGTGGTCGACGACTCGATCGTGCGCGGCAACACCCAGCGCGCCCAGATCCGGATGCTGCGCGAGGCCGGGGCCGCCGAGGTCCACGTGCGGATCAGCAGCCCGCCGGTGAAGTGGCCGTGCTTCTACGGCATCGACTTCGCCAGCCGCGCCGAGCTCGTCGCGAACGGCCTGAACGTCGAGGAGATCCGCGCCAGCATCGGCGCCGACTCGCTCGGCTACATCAGCGACGAGGGCATGATCGCCGCCACCGGCCAGCCCGCCGAGCGGCTGTGCACCGCCTGCTTCAGCGGCGTCTACCCGATCGAGCTGCCGTCGTCCGAGCAGCTGGGCAAGCACGTGCTCGAGACGCTGCCGGGCCTCGGCGCCACCGGGCGCGACGCCGACGGCGTGCCGCTCGGGATGTCCGGCGGCGCCGCCGACGCGCTGACCCGCCCGTGACCGCCCCCGACCCGGTCACCTACGCCGCGGCGGGGGTCGACGTCGAGGCCGGCGACCGCGCCGTCGAGCTCATGAAGGAGTGGGTCGCGAAGACCCGGCGGCCCGAGGTGGTCGGTGGGCTCGGCGGGTTCGCCGGGCTGTTCGACGTCAGCGCGCTCCTCACGTACCGGCGTCCGCTGCTGGCCACCAGCACCGACGGCGTGGGCACGAAGGTGCAGATCGCCCAGCGCCTCGACAAGCACGACACCATCGGCTTCGACCTGGTCGGCATGGTCGTCGACGACATCGTGGTGGCCGGCGCCGAGCCGCTGTTCATGACCGACTACGTCTGCACCGGCAAGGTGGTGCCCGAGCGCATCGCCGCGCTGGTGAGCGGGATCGCGCAGGCCTGCGTGGTCGCCGGCTGCGCGCTGGTCGGTGGCGAGACCGCCGAGCACCCGGGCCTGCTCGGCCCCGACGAGTACGACGTCGCCGGCGCTGTCACCGGCGTGGTCGAGGCCGACGAGGTGCTCGGCCCCGACCGCGTGCGACCCGGCGACGTGCTGCTCGGCATGGGGTCGTCCGGCCTGCACTCGAACGGCTACTCGCTGGTGCGGCGGGTGCTCGAGGTCGCGGGGTGGGGCCTGGAGCGGTACGTCGACGAGCTCGGCCGCACGCTCGGCGAGGAGCTGCTCGAGCCGACGCGGGTCTACGCCCAGGACGTGCTCGACCTGGCCCGGGCCGCGCGCACCGAGGACGGCGTCGACCTGCACGCCATGACCCACGTGACCGGCGGCGGGCTCGCGGCGAACCTGGCCCGCGTGCTGCCGCGCGGGCTGGAGGCCCTCGTGCACCGCGGCAGCTGGACGCCGGCGCCGGTCTTCGGCCTGGTGCGCCGGCTGGGCTCGGTGCCCGTGCCCGACCTCGAGCGCACGCTGAACCTCGGCGTCGGCATGGTCGCCGTCGTCGCCCCCGACTCGGTCGACGCCGCCCTCGCCCGACTGCGGGCGCGCAGCCTCGACGCGTGGGTGCTCGGCGAGGTGCGCGCAGCCGACACCGACGACACCTCGGGTGACGTGGTGCAGGGTGCCAAGGGCGTCGACGGCGGTGCCGTCAGGATGCTCGGGACCCAGCCGCTCTGACGCCCGGCCACCGCAGCAGCGGGGACCGGGCGTCAGCAGGCGTCAGCGGTCGTTACCGGCCCAGCGACCGTAGTCGTCGTCCTCGGGCTCGTCGTCCGCTGGCTTCGAGCTGACGGGGGGCGTGTACTCACCACCGTGGAGCTCTCGCTGGAGGGCAGTCAGGTCGGTGTTGGGACTGAAGTACTTCAGCTCCCGGGCGACCTTGGTCTGCTTGGCCTTGGCTCGGCCGCGACCCATGGCGTCGACCCCCTCGTGCGTCGACCGGGACGACCGTGAGCGGTCCCGGAATCAGTGTCTCGTCGTGCAGACAACGGTACCTCGTCCCACGGCCCCCCGGCGACTCCGGCGATACCGGGCGATCCGGGCTAGCGGGCGGGCAGCCACATCCGCCGGTCGGCCGGGACGGCGTCGACGCGCCGGGCGGCCAGCCGGTCGGCCGCCACCGCGGTCGTGACCCCCTCCTCGCGGGCGGTGCGCAGCACGGCCGCGGTGGTGTCGAAGATGCCGAGGGTGCGCTGCCGGGCCCGCTCGAACGAGAAGCCGTGCAGCTCGTCGGCGACCTGGATCACCCCGCCGCCGTTCACCACGAAGTCGGGCGCGTAGACGATGCCGCGGCGCTCGAGCAGGTCGCCGACCTCGGGCCGGGCCAGCTGGTTGTTGGCCCCGCCGCACACCACGCGGGCCTGCAGCACCTCCACGACCTCGGTCGTCAGGGCGTCGCCGAGCGCGCACGGCGAGTAGACGTCGAGCGGCTCGCGCACGAGCGCCTCGACGTCCGCCACCACCTCGGTGCCGGGGTGCTCGGCGACCACCCGCGCGACGGCGTCCGCGCTCACGTCGGTGACCACGACGCGCGCGCCGTCGTCGGCGAGCAGGCCGGTGAGCAGCCGCCCGACCTTGCCGACGCCCGCGACGCCGACCCGTCGGCCGGCCAGCGTGGGCTCGCCCCAGGCCGCCTCGGCCGCAGCCCGCATGCCCTGGAAGACGCCGAGCGCGGTCAGCACCGACGAGTCGCCGGCCCCGCCCTGCGACTCGCTGCGGCCGGTGACCGTGCGGCAGGTGCGCGCCACGACGTCCATGTCGGCGACGTAGGTGCCGACGTCGCACGCGGTCACGTAGCGGCCACCGAGCGACTCGACGAACCGGCCGTACGCCTCGAGCAGCGGCTCGGTCTTGTCGGTGGCTGGGTCGCCGATGATGACGCCCTTGCCGCCGCCGTGGTCGAGCCCGGCCACCGCGTTCTTCGACGTCATGCCGCGCGAGAGGTGCAGCACGTCGGCCAGCGCGGCCTCGGTGCTCGGGTAGGGGTGGAAGCGGGTGCCGCCGAGCGCCGGGCCGAGCGCGGTGCTGTGCAGCGCGATGATCGCCCGCAGCCCGGTCTCGCGGTCGTGGCAGAAGACGACCTGCTCGTGGTCCTCGCTGAAGGCGTCGGTCACGGTCGCCCACCCTATGAGACGGCGGCGGGTCCGCACCCGGCGGCAGGTGACAGGCTGTGCGGGTGCCCACGACCGCGCGGCGGCTGCCGTACCTGACCCACCTGCGCGTCTTCGAGCCGGTGTCGCACCTGCCGGCCGAGCAGCGCGAGCGGTGGACGTCGTACGCCCGGCACGCCCCCGAGCGCGCCGCGCTGGAGGGTGCCGAGTTCGACGACGCCGTGCGCCGGCTGGCCGCCACGCCGCCGCACCCCGTGCCGCTGACCGAGAGCGACGAGGCGCTGCTGCTGGAGGTGCGCGGCGAGCTGTTCGTCTGCCCCGAGCAGCCGCTGCTGCGGGCGTGGCACGGGCTGGGGGTCGCGCGCGACCCCGAGCCGCTCGGCGTCACCGTGCCCGACGACGACCTGCGCGCCCGGGCCGCGGCCGCGCTGGCCGCTCGCGCCGGCGAGGGCGGCGAGGTGCGGCTGTTCACCCGGACGGCGGCGTGGCAGGTGCCGCTGGCCTGGTTCGTGCCGTTCGAGGCCGGCGAGCGGCAGCTCGACCTGGGAGAACAGCGCGCCCTGCGCTACCGGACGGCGATGGGCCGAGCCCGCCGCCGGCTGGCCCGCGGGCTGCGTGCCGCCCGCGAGCACCTCGACGACCCCGAGGTGGTCGAGGACCTCGAGCTGGTGGGCCGCTGGCTGGAGGAGTTCGACCCGCGCAGCGTCGTCGAGCTCGACTACGGCGGCCTGGTCGACCTGCTGAGCGACGCGCACCTGCGCGGCGACGACTCGGCGTCCGACGTGGCGGACGGGCTGGCCGCGCTCACCGAGGGCGACCTGACCGTGGCCGCCGCCGCGTACCAGCGGCTGAGCACCCGCTGGGACCGCGTCGCGCTGCTCGCCCGGGCCTCCTGAGCGTGCTCGAAACGGCCGGGTGACTAGTCATCGGGCGTGCTCGGTGCCCGGAGGAACTAGTCATCGTGACCGGAACAGAATGATCCGACCGGATCGTTCCCAAGTCGGGCAGAACCGAGCATCCTGATCTCTGAGCACGCACGTCGTCCGGCGGGGTGCACCACACACCGTGAAGGAGCCACCATGGCCTCTCGCACCACCGACGCCGAGTCCCTGCTCACCCCCGCCGAGGTCGCGGCGCTCTTCCGCGTCGACCCCAAGACCGTCACGCGCTGGGCCAAGGCCGGCAAGCTCACCTCGATCCGCACGCTGGGCGGCCACCGCCGCTACCGCGAGGCCGAGGTGCGCGACCTGCTCGCGGGCATCCCGCAGCAGCGCTCCTGATCCACCCCGCTCCACCGGTCGACGGCCGGGCGCCGCGCGCTGCCGTCGCACCGGGTCGTGCCTCCGCGACGCCGTGACCTGCAGGTGGGGTCGCGGCGTCGCGGTGCGTCCGGACCCTGCTCGCGGGGTCAGAGGTCGAAGGCCCGCCCCCACTGCCGCAGCAGCCGCTCGAGCTGCGCCCGCTGCGCGCTCGTGAGCGACGCGACGAGCCGGTGCTCGTTCGCCAGGTGCCGCTCGACCAGGCCGTCGACCAGCTCGAGGCCGGCGGGGGTCAGCCCGACCACGCGGGCGCGGGCGTCGACCTCGCTGGTGCGCCGGTGCACCAGGCCCGCCGCCACCAGCCGGTCGACCCGCTTCGTCACCGCACCCGACGACACCATCGTGGCCGCACCCAGCTCGCCGGCGCCCAGCTCGTACGGCGCCCCGGCCCGGCGCAGCGAGGCCAGCACGTCGAACTCGCCCTCCGTGAGCCCCGCCTCGTCGAAGACCCGGCGCAGCTCGCCGTAGAGCACCTCGCCGAGCCGGTGCAGGCGCCCGATCAGCCCGAGCGGCGACGTGTCGAGGTCGGGGCGCTCGACGCGCCACTGGTCCTGCACGCGGTCGACGTGGTCGGGCTGCTGCACGACCTGGACGGTATCTTCCACGGAAGATAAAGTCTCTTCCGTGGAAGACGTCGTGCGCACGCCCCTGCTCACCGCCCTCGCGCCCGTCGCGTGGGGCTCGACCTACCTGGTGACGCAGGAGCTGCTGCCGGCCGACCGCCCGCTGCTCGGCGGAGTGCTGCGTGCCCTGCCGGTGGGGCTGCTGCTGCTCGCCGCCCGGCGCCGGCTGCCCCACGGCGAGTGGTGGTGGCGGTCGACGGTGCTCGGCGGGCTGAACTTCAGCGTCTTCTTCGTGCTGGTCTTCGTGGCTGCGCAGCGGCTGCCGGGCGGGCTGGCCGCGACCCTGACCGCCACCGCGCCGTTCGTGATGATGGTGCTGGCCCGGCTGCTCGTCGGCGAGCGGCCGGCGCCGCTGTCGGTGGGTGCGGCCGTCGTCGGCGTGCTGGGCGTCGGGCTGCTCGTGCTGCGCGGCGGGGCGGTCGACCCGCTCGGCGTGGCCGCCTCCGCCGGCGCCGTGCTGGTCTCGTCGCTCGGGTTCGTGCTGGTCAAGCGCTGGTCGCCCCCGACCGACCTGCTGACCTCGACCTCGTGGCAGCTGGTCGCCGGCGGGCTGCTGCTCGTGCCGCTCGCGCTGGTCGTGGAGGGCCGGCCGCCTGCGCTGCAGGCACCCGCGCTGCTGGGCTTCGCGTACGTCGGGCTGGTGAGCACCGGGCTGGCGTACGTCGTGTGGTTCCGCGGCCTGGCCCGCCTGCCCGCTGCCGCCGTCGCCCTCATCGGCCTGCTCAACCCGGTGGTCGGCACGGTGCTCGGCGTCGTCGTCCGGCACGAGCGGTTCGGGCTGGTGCAGCTGGCCGGCACCGCGCTGGTCCTGAGCGGCGTGGTGATCGGGCAGCCGTCGGTGCAGGCGGCCCTGACCCGGCGGCGCGCCGTGCCCGACGTCGTCCCGCCGGTGGCGGCGGCGTCGCTCAGCCGCTGACGCCGGCGGTGACCGGCGGGGCAGGCTGCGCCGGCCCGCGGCCGTGGCGGCGCTCGCGGCGGTCGACGACATCGAGCAGCGGCCCGGTCGCCGCGGTCGTGAGCAGCGCCATCGCGACGAGCGCGGTGTAGAGCGGGGCGTCGAGCACCCCGAGCTGCAGGCCGGCGGTGAGGAAGACCAGCTCGGTCAGGCCGCGGCTCGACAGCAGCACGCCCAGGCGCGCCGCGTCGGCCGGGGAGCTGCCGGTCAGCCGGGCCGGCACCGACGCGCCGACGACCTTGCCGACGACGGCGACCGCGACGAGACCGGCGGTCGCGAGCGGCGAGACGTCGAGCAGGCCGACCACCGCAGAGCCCGCGCCGAGGAAGAAGAACGGCAGCAGCCCGGCCCGGGCCACGTGCCCGACGTGCCGCTCGACGCGCTCGCTCAGCCCCGGCGTCCGCGGGGTGGCGACGCCCAGCAGCAGCGGGCCGATCACCGCGTACAGCCCGGCCGCGTCGCTCGCGGCCGCGGCGGCGGCGACGGCGGCGAGCACGATCGCCACGAGGACGGCGGGGTGCGGGCTGGGCAGCCGGCCGGAGGTCACGACCCGGGCCATCACGGCCCGCAGCGCCCAGGCCGAGACGCCCGCGACGGCCAGGGCGACGACGGTGTGCAGGGGCGACCCGGTGCCGGTGGCGGCGCTGGCGACGATCGCGAGCAGCACCCAGGCGACGCCGTCGCTCGCGGCGGCCGCCGACATCGCGGTGGTGCCGATGACCGTGCGGTCCATGCCGCGGTCCTTGAGGATCAGCGCGAGCACCGGGCAGGCGGTGACCGACAGGGACCCGGCGACGAACAGCACGAAGACCCAGGGCTCGACGTCGCCGCGGTGCGAGAGCGTGGCCAGCCCGGCCACGGCACCCAGCGACAGCGGCAGCGCCAGGGAGCCGGCGGTCACCGCGGCCACCGACCGGCCGGTCTGCCGGCTCACCCGCAGCTCGAGCCCGACGCCGAACATGAGCACCGCCACGCCGACCTGGGCCAGCGCGGACGTGACCGGCTTGGTCGAGGGGCCGAGCAGCGAGGCGTGCACGGACGGCGCCAGCTCGCCGAGCACGGCGGGGCCGAGGGCGATGCCGGCGAGCAGCTCGCCGACGACCGCCGGCTGCCGGGCCAGCACCGCCAGCCGACCGCCCAGCAGGCAGGCCAGCACGACGACGGAGAGGGTGAGCAGCACGGGCACGGCTCAGCCCACCCCGTGCAGCTGTCGGGCCACGCGCACCAGCGGCACCGGCGGCACCGCCAGGGGCAGCCGGGCGTCGACGTCGACCACCTGCGCCAGCAGCAGCGCGTGGTCGCCCACCGGCCGGATGTCGGTGACCTCGCACGACATCACCGCGACGGCGTCCGTCAGCCGCGGGCCCCACTCGTCGAGGGTCCACGCACCGACCGCGAAACCCTCCGGGCCGCGCGGCCGCGACCGGCTGGCGAAGTGGGCCGCGACCTGGCGGTGCTGGTCACCGAGCACGTTCACGGTGCACCGGCCGCTGGCGGTGAGCGCCTCGATCGCCGACGAGCGCTCGCGGAGGGCGATCGCCAGGATCGGCGGTTCGTCGCTCACGTGCAGCACGGCGCTCACGGTCAGCGCGTGCAGCCCCGTGCCCACCACGCAGACGCCGGTGCAGAGCCAGTCGAGCTGGGCGGTCAGCGGGAGGTCGTCGAGCGGGGTGAGCGCCTCGAGCGGCGCCGTGCCCTCGAGCGGGGTCAGCGGTGCGAGGGGTGCGAGGGCTGCGAGCGGGGCGGGGGCGGTCACCTGCTGCTCCAGGAGAATCGGTGTCGACCGGAGCGCCGGTCGGCCGCGGGCACGGGGACGGGCAGCGCCTGGCTCGACTGCTCGGCGGGGACGGTCTCGAGGTGGAGGCGCTCGGCGGGCAGGGCGGCGGCGTCCGGCGGCTCGGGGTGCGGGTCGGGGTGCGGGTCGGGGTGCGGGTCGTCGTGCAGGTGAGCCGGCGGCTGGTCGCGCAGCTGCTGCAGCCGCTGCATCCGGTCGGTGCGGACGTCGACGGTGTGCCGCGCCTCGGCAGCGGCCTGGGCGGCGGCCATCGTGCGGCGGGTCAGCTGGTCGTGCTGCAGCTCGCGGGCGTACGCCGCCTGCCGGGTGCGCGTCGAGCCGGTGAAGTGCGGCGCGACCTCGGTGGCGAAGAGCTCCATGCTGGCCCGGGTGTCGGCGTGGCCGGCCCACCCGGCGTGCTCGAGCAGGAAGGTGCCGACGCCCCCGCTGAGCTCCTGCACCTTCTCGATGTGGGCGATCGCCATCTCCGGCGTGCCGACCACGCCGTGCCCGGCGATGTGCAGGGTGTCGATGATGTCGTCGGCGTCCGACCCGACCGGCACGTTCATCGGCAGGATCTGCCGGATGTAGTCGACGTACCGCACCACGCCCTCGCGGGCCTGAGCACGCGCCTGCTCCTCCGTCGGCGCGATGTGCATCGGGCTCATGGCGCTCCACCGGCGCCGGTCGAGCACCTGCCCGTGCCGCTCCGCCATGTAGCTGGCCTTCTCGAAGGCGAGCTGCATGCGGTTCTCGCGGCCCATCGCGACGGCCGCGGAGGCGCCGAACGAGATCATGCCGAGCCCGAACCGGCCGGCCAGCCGCGGCCCGGACGCCGAGTTGAAGACCGCGACCCGGATGTCGAGCTGCTCGGAGAACGGCGCCAGGTGCAGGTACGCCTCGTGCAGCCGCCACGACGCGTGCTCCGGCGTGTAGGTGACCGGGCCCGCGTCGGCGAGCAGCAGGGTCATCGCCTCGAGGCTCTCCTCCATCGCCTGCCGCGCGTGCATGGGGTCGAGGCCCATCATCGAGCTGTCGAGCGCCAGGGCCCCCGCGCCGACGCCGAACATCAGCCGGCCGCGGGTCAGGTGATCGAGCTGGATGACGCTGTCGAGCAGCATCTTCGGGTGGTGGTAGGCGAGCGTCGAGACCCCGGAGCCCAGCTTGATCCGTCGCGTCGTCGCCGCGGCGCGAGCGACCATCAGCAGCGGGTCGGCGATGATCTGCCACCCGCCGCTGTGGTGCTCCCCGAACCAGAACTCGTCGAACCCCAGCCGGTCGGCGTGCTCGGCGAGCTCGACGTCCTGCTCGAGCTGGATCGTCGGGTCGTGGTCGGGCCGGTGGATCGTGCCCCATGCCCAGCTCGGCGGCGATCTCGTGGTTCGAGGCGCCGTCCGCCACGTGGGCGAGCACCTGGCGCTGCCGCGGGGTGAGCGAGTCGATCGCCCGCTGCACCTCGGCCGCGCGGGCGAGGTCGAGCGCGGCCAGCCGGTCGAGCAGCGTGCGCGTCACGGCCGGCGAGAGCGCGGCCTCGCCGCGGCGCAGGGCCTGCACCGCCCCGATCAGCTCGCTGGCGCGGGCCGAGCGCAGCAGCACCCCGCGCGCGCCGGCGCGGGTGAGCGAGAGCACGGTCTCGACGCCGGCCTCCGTGGCGAGCACGAGCAGCCCGGCCTGCGGCAGGCGTCCTGCCAGCTGCTCGACGACGCCGACCGTGCCCTCGTCGGCGGTGCGGCAGCCGATCACCACGACGTCCGCGTGCGGCAGCGGCGCCGGTCGCTCGTGCCGCACCACCTGGAGCTCCGGCTCGCCGGCCAGCACCTCGCGCACCGCGCCGGCGGCCCGCTCGTCGACGTCGAGCACCAGCACCCGCGTCGCCGCCCGCGCCGGCACCGGCTGGTCGGGCACGCCGTGTGCACGGTGCCCCAGGGGAGCAGGCGTGGCGCGACGCACCCGCGTCGCACCGCCGAGGTCGCTCATGTGCCCTCCGTCCGCTGGCGCCGGGTGGCGCCCTCCCAGGACCCACGCGTGCTGCGGGGCGCCAGGTTCACATCGCGGACACGGTGGGTACTTGCCGGTCTGGAAAGCACGCGCTAGCTTTCCGGTATGGAAAGCTCTCGACCGTCCCCGCAGGAGGCCGCGCAGGCGCTCGCCGCCGCCGACGCCGCCCCCGGTCAGCTGGTGCGCGACCTCGTCGTCCCCGCCGGCCTGCACACCTCGCTCGCGGCGGCCGTGGCGGTGCAGATCGCCACCGGCTCCCTGGGCATCGCGCGCCAGGACGCCGCGGGTCTCGCTCTGCTGGCCGCCGGCCTGCTGCTCTTCGCCGCCACCGCGGTGCTGCAGCTGCGACGGTTCCGCCGCGCCAACGGCGTCCGGCTGGCCGATCTCGCCGGTCAGGTCGTGCTGGGCTCGGCCACCCTGGCGTCCCTCGGGTACGCGGCCGGCCTCGCGGGCGCCACGTGGGCCGCGTTCGCCGGTGCCTGGTGGGTCGTGCCCCTCGCTGCCGCGGCCGGGGGCCTGGCGTACGGCGAGAGCGGCCGGCGCTGGGTGCGCCGCTACCGGCAGCAGCCCGTGCAGCGGGGTCGCACGCTCGACGTCGCGCTGCTCGTCGTCGCCGCCGTCGCCGGGCTGGTGCTGCTCGTGGTCGCCCGGTGACCCCCGAGCTCGACCCGCTGCTGCAGCCCCCCGCCCGCCTGCGCCTCGTCTCCGCGCTCACCGCGGTGTCGGAGGCCGAGTTCGCCGTCGTCCGCGACCGCCTGGCCGTCAGCGACTCGGTGCTGTCGAAGCACGTCAGCGCCCTCGCCGACGCCGGCTACGTCCGCAGCCGCAAGGGCGTGCACCAGGGCCGCCGCACCACCTGGCTCTCGGTCACCACCGCCGGCCGCACCGCCCTCTCGACCCACGCCGCCGCCCTCCGCGCGATCCTCGACGGCGTCGAGTAGCCCGCTCGGCCGCTCCAGACGCCGGTCGCGTCGGCCGAACCAGACCCGACGGCCGGGCGACGTGCCTGCCGCGACGGGAGGCGGGCAGCCGTGCCGAGCGTGGACGGGTCGCTGAAGCGCATGCGGCTGCGCCGCACCGGGACCTGCCGCAGCTGCGGGGTCGCGCTGCCCGAGGGGACGCCGGCCGTCTACGACCGCGCCGCGCGGGACGTCGAGTGCCTGGCCTGCGCCGACGGCCCCGCGGCGGCTCCGTCACCTCAGGCCCCGGCCCCGACGACGACCGAGGCGGGCACGGCCGGCGCGTCGGCCCGGCGCGAGCACGAACGCCGCTCCGCGAAGCGCGAGGCCCGCATCCGCGCCGACCACCCGCGTCTCGGCGGCGTGATCCTCGCCCTGACCGACGACCCGCAGAGCACGACGGCCTGGGCGGTGGGCGCCCGCGGCGAGGAGCTGCTCGGGGCGCGACTCGATGCCCTCGCTGCCGACGGCGTCCTGCTGCTGCACGACCGCCGCATCCCGCGCACGCGCGCCAACATCGACCACGTCGCGATCAGCGCAGACGGCGTGGTCGTCATCGACGCCAAGCGCTACCAGGGCCGCCCGCGGCTCGAGGTCGACGGCGGACTGTTCCGACCGCGCACCGAGCGGCTGAGGGTCGGCGGGCGCGACTGCACCAAGCTGGTGGCTGGTGTGCAGCAGCAGGTCGGACTGGTGCGCGCCGTGCTCGCCGCGCACGGTGCGGTTGACGTCCCCGTCCGCGGCGTCCTCTGCTTCGTCGAGGCCGACTGGCCGTTGATCGGCGGTGCCTTCACGGTCGACGACGTCGACGTCGTGTGGCCGAAGCGCCTGGCGTCGTCGTTGCGTCACGAGGGGCCGCTCGACGACGTCCGCCGGCACGAGCCGCACCGGGTGCTGGCCGGTGCGTTCCCCTGCGCCTGACGCCGGCCGGCACCACGGCGCGACGGCGTCAGCTCGCGGTGAGGAACGGGTAGTCGGTGTACCCGCGCGCGCCGTCGGCGTAGAACGTGCTCGGGTCGGGCTCGTTCTCGGCGTGCTCGCCGCGCCAGCGCTCGACGAGGTCGGGGTTGGCGATGGCCGCGCGGCCGACGGCGACGGCGTCCGCGTGGGCGGACTCGATGAGCTGCGCGGCCTCGTCGCGGGTGGTGGCGCTGCTGAAGCCGCTGTTGGCGACCAGCGGGCCGCCGAAGCGGCGGCGCAGCTCCTGCACCAGGTCACCGGTCGGCTCGCGGTGCAGCACCGACAGGTAGGCCAGGCCGAGCGGGGCCAGCTGGTCGAGCAGCGTGCCGTAGGTCGCGAGGACGTCGTCGCGGTCGGTCTCGAGCGCGCCCTGGATGTCGTGCTCGGGGGAGATGCGCAGCCCGACCCTGCCGGCGCCGACGGCCTCGGCGACGGCGGTGACGACCTCGACCACGAAGCGGGCGCGGTTCGCCGGCGAGCCGCCGTACTCGTCGGTGCGCTGGTTCGACGCGGGCGACAGGAACTCGTGCAGCAGGTAGCCGTTGGCGCCGTGCAGCTCGACGCCGTCCAGCCCGGCCTCGATCGCCCGCACCGAGGCGGCGACGAAGTCGTCGCGCACCTCGCGCAGGCCGTCGGTCGTGAGCGCCTTCGGCAGCGGGTAGGCCTGCTTGCCCTGCTCGGTGTGCCCCTCGCCCTGGATCGCGATGGCGCTGGGCGCCTCGACGTCGCGACCACCGTTGACGTCGGGGTGGGTCACGCGGCCGCCGTGCATCACCTGCATGACGATCTTGCCGCCGCGCGCGTGCACCGCCTCGGCCACCCGCGCCCACCCCGCCTGCTGCGCGTCGTCCACGATGCCGGGCTGGCCGACGAACGCCTGCGACGCGGCCCGCGGGTACGTGCCCTCGGTGATGATCAGGCCGAGCCCCGCGCGCTGCGCGTAGTGCTCGACCAGCAGGTCGTTCGGCACCCCGGAGGCACCGGCCCGCATGCGGGTGAGGGGCGCCATGACGACGCGGTTGGCGAGCTCGATGTCACCGAGCGAGACGGGGGAGAAGAGGTCCACGAGGGCCTGCAACCGGGCCTCTTGGAAGGGCATTCCGGTGACGGGGGTGAAGCGCGGCGTGACGTGCGGCACCATCGGGTCCGTGCAGACGGGTGCGGACGACGAGATCGACCCGGCGCGCGTCGTGGAGCTGCTCGGGGTCGACGTGCCACGGGACAGCGAGGCGTGGTCCTCCGCCGTCGAGTCGCTGGAGCAGGCCGCGCTGGCCGACCGGTTGTTCGACCAGGCGGAGCGTCTGGAACGAGGACCGGCGCGGAACGCGGTGTTGCAGGAGGCCCACGACGCGATGCGCCTGGCTGCGGACTGGGAGCTCGACGCCCGGGAGCAGGCGGCGACGGCTGTCTAGCTGCCGTGGTGGGTGGTCAGGGGCGGGTCGAACTGCCGTCTGCCGATGTTCGGTGGCCCGGGCCGCGCGGTGGGTCAGCCGGGGTCGGGCTTGATCGTCGGTGATGGTGGTTGGAGCATCGGCAGGTAGGTGTCGCCGTAGTCGAGCAGGACCATCCCGGCCGGGTTGTGGTCTGCGTAGAGGTTGTCGAGTGCGATGACGGCCATGAGGGGCTGCCACCGGGTGGGGTTGGGGTCGTTCGGGCGGGGCGGCAGGGTCAGTTGCACCTCGAACGGGGCGAGCAGGGCGTTGACGCCGGTGGGGCTCTGGTCGATCTGCGGCGTTTCCGTGTCGTGGGTCAGTCGGGTGTTGATGAACGCAGAGGTGCCGGCGTATCCCTCGGCGGACATCAGCGACTGGCCTCCGCCTCGGCGTGGGATGTCCACGGCGTAGGCCGGGAAGCTGGGGTGTGCCTGCTGCCACTGCTGCTGGGTGTCGGGCTGGTCGAGCACGGCTGCGGGGTACAGCGCCAGGACGTGCCCGTGGGAGGTCAGCGGCCGGTCGGCGCCCTGCGCGGTCAGCGCCTGCTCGGTCAGGAACGCCCCGTACTGCCCGACCAGGACCTGTTCGTGCGGGAGGACGTCGTCGGCGTCCAGGATCCTCGCCTGGATCCGCGGCGGCACGTGCCGGCCCTGGATGCTGGCACGGACCAGGTCGGCGACCTGGTGCTCCAGGGACCGGCGGATCGCCGGCCAGTCCTGCGCGGTGAAGGTCAGCCGCGGCTCGTGCGGGTCGCGGGCCATCTGGCGCAGGACCGCTTGGATCGGTCCGATCCGGACCGCCCGTACCGTGACGGCCGGGTGCACTCTGCCCTCGGCGTCGGCATAAAGGGCGAGGACGCGGTTGAGGGGGTCAGCGGGGTCGCGCCAGGGGAACTCCTGGTCGGATTCGGGTCGGTGGGTCAGCCGGTCCTGGCTGATCACGTTCCACCCGGTGATCACCACGTCCGCCTGGTCCGGCGGCGGGTCGTCCACGAGCCGCGCCGTCTCCTGGTGGCGCGCCTGGTCGAGCACCCTGGTGACCTGGCGGAACACCGGCACCGCCCGTGGCCGTACCTCGCTGGCGCTGTCGCGCTCCTCGGGGTCGGTGATCGCGGGGGCCGGCGGCGCCGCGGGGTCGGGGCCACCGTCCGCACCCGAGGGCGGGAGCTGGGGCCGGGCCGGCAGGGTCATGCCCAACGCGTGGAGGATCGGCCGGGCCCACCGCGGGTCCCTGGCGTCGTAGAGGAGGTGGCTCCGCCACCTGCCCAGGTTCACCTGCCCACCGCCGGGCAGATCCTCCACGTGGGGGCGGGGGACGTCCAGGTGCCCGGTGCGGGCGTAGTAGTGCACGGCGGCCTGCAGGTTCTGGGCCAGGGCCCGGTCGTACGGGCTGCCGGCGGTCCGTTCCGGCTCCGCCAGCTCCTGCAGGCTGCCCACCAGCTCTGCGGCAGCATCCGGCCCTGGGCCCTGCCCCTGGGCCCTCAGCGCCAGCGCCAGCGCCTGTGCCTGCGCTCGTGCCACTGCGCGTTCCTGCGCGTTCGTGCGTTCCTGCGCCGAGGCGTGGTCTCTGGGCAGCCAGGTCGTCCCCAGCGCCTGCAGGATCGGCCGGGCCCACCGCGGGTCCCTGGTGCCGTCGCGGAGGTTGTTCCGCCACACGGCCAGGTCCACCTGCCCACCGTCGGGCAGGCCCCGCACGTGCCTGAGGGGGATGTTCAGGTGCCCGTTGCGGGCGTAGAACAGCACGGCGGCCTGCAGGTTCCGGGCCAGGGTCCGGTCGTGCTGGGTGCCGGCGGTCCGTTCCGGGTCCGCCAGCTGGCGCAGGCTGTCCACCAGCTCGGCGGCAGCCTCCGGGCCCGGGCCCTGCCCCGCCCCCCGCGGCGCCCGCGCCAGCACCTGGGCCAGCACCTGTGCCTGTGCACGTGCCTGTGCCTGGGCTCGTGCCTGGGCCTGGGCCGCTTCAGGGGTGCTGTCTGCGGGGAGCCCGGTCATGCCCAGCGCGGCGAGGATCGGCCGGGCCCACCGCGGGTCCGTGGCGCCGGTGCGGAGGTGGTGTCGCCACCCTCCCAGGGTCACCCGCCCACCGCCGGCCATGTCCTCCAGGTGGGTGCGCGGGATGTTCAGGTGCCCGGTGCGGGAGTAGTACTGCACCGCCGCCTTCAGGTTCCGGGCCACGGTCCGGTCGTGCGGGGCGCCGCCGGTCCGTTCCGGGTCCGCCAGCTGCTGCAGGCTGCCCATCAGCTCCGCGGCAGCATCCGGTCCCGGGCCCTCGCCCGCCCCCCGCGTCGCCCGCGCAAGCACCCGAGCCTGCTCCTCGGCCTGGGCCCGGGCCTGTGCCTGGGCCTGGGCCAGCACCCGGGCCTGGGCCTGTGCCTGTCCGGGGGTGTGGGCTGCGGGGAGCCCGGTCATGCCCAGCGCGGCCAGGATCGGGCGGGTCCACCGCGGGTCCGTGGCGCCGCCGCGGACGTTGAGGCGCCACTTGCCCACGTTCAGCTGCCCACCGTCGGGCTGGGACTCCGAGTAGGTGCGGGGGATGTCAAGGTGCCCGTGGCGTGCGTAGAACCGCACGGCGGCCTGCAGGTTCCGGGCCAGGGTCCGGTCGTACTTGCTGCCGGCGGTCCGTTCCGGGTCCGCCAGCTCCTGCAGGGTGCGCAGCAACCCCTCGGCGGCCCCGAGCCCCGGGCCCTGAACCGCCTCCTGCCCCACCTCCCGCGGCGCCTGCGCGAGCGCCCGCGCCTGTTCCTCGGCCTGCGCTCGGGCCTGCATCTGGTCGGGGGTCTGGGGTCGGGTGGCGTGGTAGTGGCCGGGGACGTGGACCAGGGTGAGGTGGTGGACGCCGGTGGTGAGGTGGTGCGTGGTGCCGCCGGGGTGGATGAGGGTGATGTCGAGCTGGTGGGCGAGGGCGGCCAGGGCCAGGGTGATGTCGCCGTGGGGGCCGGCCCAGGCGGTGTCGGTGTTCAGCATGCTCAGAACGTGGTCGCGGTACCGGTCGGGGGTGAGCTGGTCGAAGGCGCGCTGGGCGTGCTGCTCGGGGGTGAGGCCGGTCAAGGTGTTGCTGTTGATGGCGCGGTCGGCCTCCTCGCGGGCCATCGCGTCGCAGATGGTGTGGTCCAGGCTCTCGTGGGCGGGGTGGGAGGGATCGTCGATGATGCGGGCGGCCGTCGTGGTGATCGTCTCGCGCAGCTGACGGGCGGTGGTGCCTGGTGGGAAGGCCTCGGGGGCGGCCTGCAGCAGGGCGTTGAGCTGGCAGTCGCCGTCAGGCTCCACCGGGTCCAGGACCAGGCCCAGACCGGTCAGGGCGGCTAGCTGCCCCGGGTCCGGTGGTGGGAGCGGCTGCAGGCTAAGGTCGGCTTCCTCGGTGTGGACCCGAGCCCGGGGCCGCTGCGGGATGGGCTGGTCCTCGGCCCTGCGCTTGGGCTTCGGCGCCCCGCCTCGTTGCCGCGCTGGGCGTGTTTGCTCTGCGTGGGCGTCCGCGACGAGGGTCTGTGCGTGATCCGTCAGCCTCTCGTGCTGCTGTGACGGCGTCTGCGGTGGCTGGCGCAGCGCCGACCAGGTGAGGACGTCGACCAGCGCATCGTGCACCGGCGGCTGGAACGGGCTGGGCAGCGGCTGGTCGGAGCGGAGCATCTGGTCGTTGTGCGCGAGCACCGCCGCCCGCAGCGCCTCACCCGCGCGCTGTCGGGCCAGGTGCAGAGCCGGGTCGGTGCTCCCCTGGAGTCCTGCGCGTGCGGCAGCGTGCAGCTGCTGGAGGCGTGCACGGGCCTGCTCGGCGACCGTCCACGCGTCCGACGCCGGTCCCTCTGGTCGTGGTCGCCCGTCACGAGCAGGCGGTCTCGGGGGTGATGGGGCCGGGCTCGAGGGCGTCGTCCCGGCTGCCGCTCCTGGTCTGTCGTGTCGGTGCCGGGTCAGGCTCGAGCCGGCGCCTTCTCGGCGGCCTGTCTCGCCGTCCCCAGGGGACGCTGCCGTCCCTCTGGTGCTGGCACCAGGGTGAGGAGGTGTGGACGGGGGTGAGGCTTGGTGCTGCGAGGAGGACGACGAGGGGTTCGGGTCGGTCTCCTTCCCTCCGTCTGCGTCCGTGCCAGGGTGCGGCGGGGCGTCGTCGACACGCGCCCGTTCCTGGATGTCGGCGGCTTGCCTCCAGGTGGTGCGGATGAGGTCTTCCAGCTTCGTGACGTGATCTGCGATGACGGCGACTGGCATGGCGAGGCCGCCGATGTGACGGAGTTCGATGACTCCGACGGGCACGCCTGAGACGGTGTTGCACGTGGCGAAGTCGGTGCCGATGTCCAGTGCCTGGGCCTGGCTGACTGGTACGGGTGGGGTGCCGGCCAGCGCCGTGAGCAGGTACTCCCGGATGGAGAAGGTGGGACGGCCCTGGAACCGTGACCTCTCGGTGAGGAGCCCGGTCGTTGCTGGCAGCGAGTCCGCGTACCCTCGCGCCGAAGGGTTCTGGTCGAGAACCTGGCGTTCGAACAGCTGGGACAACCGGTCCTGGTGCTGTTCCAGGAAGGCGGCTGCCCGCGGTGGCAGCTGCGACCGCCAGGCGGCCAGCGAGGTGCGCGAGGCGGCGAGGGTGTGGTTCTTCGGAAGCGGCACCTTGTCGGCCTTGGCCACCGCGATCGCCGCGGCCTGACCGTAGGTCAGGGCCAGGAAGCCGCGCAGCGCCTCGATCGTCGGGTCGTCGGCGGCCGTCCGGTCCAGTTCGTGCGCGGACAGCGTGGGGGCGTCCCAGCCGTGGACCGCAGCAGACGTGGCCTCGGCCGCGAACGCCAGCGCCTGGGCGTTCAGGCGGGCCGCCGCGCCTGAGGACCCCAGCGCCCGCCGGAGCACGTTCATCCGAGACCGCAGTGACCCCAGCAGCGCGTGCAGACCGGTCAGGGGGACGTCGACCGAGAAGTGCACGGCGACGAACCTGGGGTCGGTCAGTCCAACGCCTTGATCGCTGCGCGGTCGGTACGCGACGCTCTCGATCGAGTGCTGGAACCCGTCAGCGGCGGGGAACAGGTGCTGCAGAGGT
The DNA here is from genome assembly GCF_054776675.1 of Angustibacter aerolatus. NCBI lineage: Bacteria > Bacillati > Actinomycetota > Actinomycetes > Kineosporiales > Kineosporiaceae > Angustibacter > Angustibacter aerolatus. The sequence goes on along the minus strand of NZ_BAAHBM010000003.1, from coordinate 82,792 downwards.
GTGGGCTCGGTGGTGGTCGCCAGCCGTTCGATGACGGTCTGCACCGTCGCCAGCACCTGCTGCTGTCCACGTCGACCCTCGCGCGGCTGCACCGGCACCGGCCGGGTCACGATCTCGATGATCGGTTGATGAAAGCTACTGCCAGTGAAGGACCAGTAGTCCACGACGAGCTGCAGGTCCTGGTGCTCGACCAGGACGAGCTTGTGGTCGTGCTTCAAGCCATCGGGGAAGACGAGGTCACCACCTCTGGCTTCGGCCTCCAGGCCCAGGTAGACCCCACGCCCCATGTCCGGTGGGTGCACGTCGAGATCGGCGGTGGCGCTCTCCGCCGTCGCCGTCGCCTTCGCCGTCGCCGTCGCCGGTGCCGGCGATGTCGGCGTCGGGTCGGTGCCGGGGGTCGTGCCGCCTCGCTGCCGCGCTGGGCGTGCTTGCTCCGCGTAGGCGACCGCTGCCAGCGTCTGTGCGTACTGCGTCAGCCTCTCGTCCTGCTGCGACGTCGTCGATGGGGACTGTTGCAGCGCCCACCAGGTGAGGACGTCGACCAGCGCGTCCTGCACCTGCGGCTGGAGCGGGCTGGGCAGCGGCTGGTGGGCGCGGAACACCTGGTCGTCGTGGGCGAGCACCCTTGCCCGGAGCGCCTCACGCGCGTGCTGTCGGGCCAGGTGCCGCGCCGCGTCGGCGCTGTCCTGCAGTCCCGCCCGTGCGGCAGCGTGCAGCTGCTGGAGCCGTGCACGAGCCTGCTCGGCGACCGTCCAGGCGTCCGACGCCGGTCCTGCTGGTCGTGGTCGCCCGTCACGAGCAGGCGGGGTCGGGAGTGGTGGGGCCGGGCGGCCTGTCTCGCCGTCCAGACGCATCGAGGCACCCTCTGGGGTGGTGCGGGTCCACACCGGCGCCGGGGCCTCGTCGCCGGTGCCGGGGAGCAGGGCGATCCGGACGCTGTTGCCTCCGTCCGGGGTCGGCTCGAGGAACAGGGTCGTCGGCGAGTCGACCGTGAGCAGCTCGGTGCCGCCGAGCCCTTCGGCGACCTGCTGGCGCGCCCTGGTGGACGTCGCGCCGAAGTCGGTCAGCAGCAGCACCTGAGGTGGCACCGCCCCTCGTGCGGGACCGGCGAGCGCGGCCAGGTCCGTGCGAAGTCGGTGACCGAACGCGAGCGGTGTCTCCCAGTAGGTCAGGTCCCCCCGGCCGTCGTAGACGGCGAAACGGCCGCCCGCGAAGTAGGTGACCACCACGGCCGCGGCGTCGGGATCGAAGGGCAGCCGGCCGAGCGGCTGGCTCTGCCAGGGGTCGGCGACGGCGTCCGGTACCCCGACGGCCGAGCCCCGCGAGTGCGCGGGCTGCCGGTCGCGGGTTGGCGGGGTCCATGCCACAGGCGCAGGGTCCAACGCGCTCGCGTTCAGCGCCGCGGCGCGGGAACGGTTGTCGCGCTGATCGAAGTACGACAAGCCCCACAGCCGCCGTCCGCCGAACACGTGCGGGCGCGCCCCGGGTGCGGGCACGGCATCGGCGGGCGCGGACTGCTCCACCAGCCAGCTGCCCGGGTCGGCAGCCGCGTCGTCGGGGTCGGTTGCGAACCGGGAACGGTAGGCCCACCGCACGCGGTCGCCGGCCGGGCCGCTGGGGTAGGCCGACCGGAACCGCCCACCGCGCCCGTTCGGCGTCCGGTCCAGACGCAGGCGCGCGGTACCGGCGACCCGGTCGACCGTCACCACGGTCTGACCGCGTGGCTGCCAGACCAGGCGTCCGGTCAGGTCGGCGAGCTCTTGACGTGCTGCGCCGTCCCCGCAGGCCAGGACCACGACCGGGTCCTCCAGCGGACGGACCGCGGTGCTGAGTTCCGGGAGCCCCGACAGCCACGAGCCGAGCGCGTGGTTCGTGACCGGCTGCACCGTCCCGTCCACCGCCACGCACAGCTGGTCGTGCTGGGAGGAGTGCAGCAGGAGCAGGAACGGTTCGATCTGCGGGTGCCAGGGCCAGGTGTCCCACCGCCGGCCCCCGGACGAGGCCATCGTGATCGGTCCGCTGCTGTGGTACCCGTCGAACCCGGTCAGCCGCCCACGGGGAGTGGGCGATCCGGTCAGCCAGGTCAGCTCGGACCCGGTGAGCGAGGCGTTCGCCCGGTGCCTGCCGAGCTGCAGGGTGTGGAGCTCGACGCCGCGGCCGTGCAGCGTGCTGAGCGCCGGCGTGTTCGTCGGTAGCACGCGAGATACTCCAGGGGGGTCTGCAGCCTCTGGTCCGGACGGCCACCGCATGTCCGGTCGGCACGCCGTTGTGAGTGCACACGTCGACGCAGCCACGGCAGTTCACGCGGTCTGCCTGAGCGGGTGGGTGCAGCCCAGACGAGAGCGGCGTGCACATGGGGTCGGGAGGGGCAGCCGCGCCGCTCGTCGTCGTGACGAGTGGTGAGTGGGTGGCCAGCCTGGGTGCGGCATCGGTCCCACCTCGTGGTGGCCGGACCAGACGTGTGGGCACTTCGTGGGCAGGCCCGACGCTGCGCACGAACTCGGCAGTCGAGTTGCCTGAGGAGTGGTGCGGCGGGAGTGCTGGTGGGTGGCCAGGGGCGGGATCGAACCGCCGACCTTCCGATTTTCAGCCGCCTTGACGGCGTCCACAATAGTTCTCAGCTGTTAGCACGTGAGCGGGGTGTAGGCGAGTCCGTGCACCGAGATGTGACGTCGGACCAGTCGGCTGCTGTCAGGTGGTGCTGTCCGTCGCGTCGATTGTCGTCAGCGGCGCGCATGCCTGGGGTGCCTACCGACAATTGCGCTGCAATCTCTTCCCTCGCTCTGGTCAGCGCACATGTCGGAGTGGAGCCAGTCGTCGATACCCTGCACGCCCTCCGTTTGCCGCTGCTGCCAACGCCGCCGCCGGGCCTAAGCCATCGCAACGAGCTCACTCAACGGGCAGGCGTTGTAGGCCGCGGCCCGTCTCGTCCACGTGCAGGACGTTGGAGCGCTGCCACGTGCCCGTGATCGCACCGGGACCACCGGCAACCCCCAAATTGTGGGAGGTTGTCTCGACCACGAGAGCGGAGTCCGACATGTGTCCCCCCCTGGCGCAAGAACCAGACGCTGACGAGTTTGAGGTGGAGGCGGCGGAGCCGGAGACCGCCGGCACCGAGACCGAAGATGATTTAGATCAAGAGGGCATCGACTACAGCTCCGTAGTGCTCGCACCGTCCGACTGGACTGTCGAGACAATCTTGAGCCAACTGAATCAGAGTGCGTTTGAACTGGACCCTGATTTCCAGCGACGTAATGCCTGGACTGATCAGCGCAAGAGTAAGTTTATCGAGTCCCTCATGCTCGGGTTGCCAATTCCGCAATTGACGCTTGCCGAGCAGGAGAATGCAGCAGGCGATCTTAGTTACATTGTAATTGATGGGAAGCAGCGACTGCTCACCCTAGAGTCCTTCTTTGGCTCTGACGAACCCTTGAGATTGTCCGGGCTGGGGTCCGGTCTGGTGCAGTGGAATGGCCGAACAGCGGCGGAGATTCGCGAAGAAGTGGCTGGAAAACGGCTCTTACGGCGGCTAGAGAACCGGACTATCCGCACGGTCGTTATTCGGAAGTGGCCAAACGACGATTTCCTGCACCTCGTGTTCCACCGAATAAACCATCAGACCCTTTCGCTGTCGGCGCAGGAACTGAGACAGGCCCTCCTCCCCGGTCCCTTCACGACCTTCGCAGATAAATTTGCGGCAAGTAGCGAGGAGCTGCATAGGATCCTGGGTGCCTCAAAGATGCCCGATTTCCGAATGCGAGATGTAGAGTTGCTAGTCCGGTTCTTTGGGTTCCAGACCTACCTGCCTGACTACAAGGGCAACCTCAAGAAATTCCTTGACGACACGTGCCATAAATTAAATGCGCGCTGGCCCGAAGATCGCGAGGCCCTAGAGAAGACTGCCCGCTCGGCCAATTCATCCATAGCACTTACCGAGAAGGTGTTTGGCGAGTTTGCCTTTCGGCGGTACGATCGCGGGCACTGGGAGACGCGCTTCAACAGGGCCATTTTCGACGTCATGACGTTTTACTTCGTTGATGCGTCTGTCGCCAAGGAGCTAAACAACAGTGCTCGCAAGCGTCAGGCTGTGGTGGAGGCCTTTCAGGCGTTGTGCACCCAGGATCCCATTTTTAACGACTCGGTAAGAAGTACCACCAAGACCGTTGGCGCGACCGGATACCGACTTAGTGCCTGGGGTGCCGCCCTTGCCGCCACTTTGCAGACCCATGTGCGAATTCCGGCCCTAAGTTCGGACCGCAAGTCCATCTCCTTCGGTTGAACATGCGTACGCGCTTTGGTTCCTTGCTCCTGGCTATCCATAACCTGAACGACGTCCTCCCGGCAAGGTCCGCGACGGCCGCCTACTCAGATGAGGCTATTCAGCGCATCTATGCCTATCGGCTGTTGGCTCACGCTGAACTGGAGGGCTTCCTCGAAGGCTTGGCTACTGAGATCGTTGACGAGTTTTCGCACAAGTACAAAACTGCTGGCTTGAGCCGGTCAACACTTGAGCGACTGCATCATCATCTCGCCCTTGTTGAGTCTTACCCGCCGCGCACTTTGTCTTGGTCTCCGGGCACCGCAAAAGGGAAGGGGCCGATACCTGGGCTGCTGAACACTGTGCAAGCCATGATTGACGCCAATAACGGCGTCAGCGAAAAGGACGTATTGAAACTCTTTGTGCCGCTGGGCTTCCAGCTCGAGTGGTTCGATCGGCCTTGGCTCACGTCCATGAGTCAACTCGCTAGGGCCCGCGGACAAGTGGCACATAAGTCGTGGGTTGATGCCAGTGTCGTGCAACTACCTACCCCCGAGGGTGAGCGAAGTAGGCTCGTTGCTCCCCTTTGGGGTCTTCGCAGACTGTGTGTGAAAGCGGCTGACGTCATCGCGAATGCTTGACGTTAAGTGCGCCTCGACGAACATGCGGGGGGCGTCCGCACGCATGTTCTCGACCAGGCGCTACGAATATCCACTCCGTTCGACTGCAGAGCCAAGTGACGGTGCGTCGGGCCTCGAGCCGGTTGGCCCACAGCTCAGACAAATCTGAAGCCTGCCTGCGCGAACCTCGAGCAATGACCCGCGCATCAGCTCGCCCGGCCTTATGCGCTCCGTTTTTGACCAGCGCCAGCCTAGTCTCCGGCCCCCGAACCCTTCAACGCTGCGCCCGAGGCCCGGTCGCACGGTCATGGATTCAGCCCACCACGACTGTGCTGCCCGGCACGTGCTCGCCCGCGCAGGCCCGGGGCTCTACCCGTTTCGCGGGCGGGACCGGCGACGTCGCGATGCCTGAGCGGAAGCGATGGGGTCGGTCGCGGTCCGGTCTGTAAACCTCGAGGAAAACTTCGATCAGGCTGAGTGGGGCTTGCGTAATGTCTCGCTCAAGAGTTGTTCAGGGCGACGTCAAAGCAGGCTGCGATCCACGACCAAGCGGGCAATGCGGTTGACCGACCAAGGCTTCGAGGCCTCCCAATGATGAATGCGTTACGGCTAGCGTTGTGCCAGTTCAACCGGGCTCACTCTTGTGCAGCGCGAGATGTCAACCCAAGGAGAAGCCTCCGTGCGCCACCAGCTAGCTACCGCGGTCCTCGCGGCCGGCCCCGAACGCTCACGCCGCACGGTGCCGCTGCTAGGTCTCTGCGCCGAGGCTTTGAAGGCGCACCGGGTGCGTCAAGCGGCCGAGGCCGCCGACTCGCTGCATCCGTGGCCGCCCGTGGCGCTGGTCTTCACCACCATCGTCGGTACGCCGGTGGACCCAAATGACTTTTCGCGCACCTCTGCCCGGTGGTGCCGCGAGGCTGGGGTACCGCGGGTGCGGCTGCACGACCTCCGTCACACCTGCGTCTCGCTGCTCCTGACGCTCGGGGTCAACCCCCGCGTCGTCATGGAGATCGTCGGGCACTCCGCGCTGGAGATGACGATGAACGTCTACGCGCACGTGGCGGTCGACCAGCAGCGCGAGGCTCTGAACCGGCTTGACGACCTGCTGGACGGTGAGTAGCCCTGCCGACCGGTTGTTGTGGGGGACTTTCGCGAAGCGGGAGACCGTGCGGCCCCCGCTACCTACCCTGCTGAGATGAACCACGACGAGCACGAGCACGAGCGGGTGCCGCTCGTCGTCGCCACCGGCCAGCAGCTCGACATGACCCGGCCCGACCTGGGCCACCCGGACGACCCGCAGCTGTGGGACCGGCTGCACCACAACTGCAAGATCGGCGTGCTGGTGTGCGCTCGGTGCGCTGAGGCCTCCCCGAAGCGGTATCTGTACCTCCAGGAGCGACGCGGGCAGCGGATCCTGTGCGGGTACACCCGCGAGCAGGTCGAGGCCGCGGGGCTGGGGGAGAGCGACGAGCACCACGCGCTCAAGGACAAGATCAGCGCCCTGGCGGCGCGCCACGGCCTGGTCGCCGTCCAGGAGAGCGCCGACGACGCGCGCACGCGCCGGACCGACGTCCTGGTGCGCGGCGGCGACGTCGAGGTTGGCTGGGAGGTCCAGTTGTCTCCGATCGCGCCCGACCAGCTGCGCAGGCGCATCGGTCACGCCGTCCGCGACAAGCTCGCGCCGTCGTGGCTGACGACCGTCGGCACTAAGGCCTTCACCACCACGATCGACCGAGCGCCGGCGTGCGGCATCCAGAAGATGCACCACGAGGACATCACCGCCGCAGCCGACCTCGCCGTGCAGCAGGGCATCAAGCACCTCGACGTCGTCAAGTGCACCGCCCAGCGCGGCGCACCTTGGCACCGCGGCCTGCGGTGCACCGGCTGGCACGCGCAGCCGGCACCGACCGATCCCGAGGGCGGCCACCCGACGCTGTCGCAGATGGTCGAGCTGACCGCGGCCGGCGACCTAGTCGCGCTGGAGTGGCCGCGCAACGTCATGAACTACAAGAAGCCGTGGATGTGGGTGCCCAAAGCCGACGTCGCGCGCATGCGCGATGTCGAACGGCCCTACCTGCAGTCGGTCGGCCTGCTCGTCGAGCAGGACGAGGCCGACGGCGTCCTGCTGCCGGGCCAGGCCGGCTTTCACATCGGCCCTACGCGCGACGAGCTTGCTGAGGCCTCCCTCAACGTGGCTGGTCACCCGATCTGGGACGACCCGGTCTGGAGCGACCCGAACGGGCTCGGCGCCGTCCTGGGAGGCCAGTGCCCGCGCTGCGGGTACACCCGCGGCCAGCACCACCGGCAGTGCCTCGCAGTGGTGGCCCTGGCAAACCGCTGAATGGGCGGCCTGGCGCCGGCCGGCTGTTGTTGATCCCGCGTGTCGCCTATCGCCCTGCCGGGCCCTCGGGTGGCCGCGCATCCAACTCCAGGCACCGTCACCGAGGCTGATGGTCGGTCGCCCACTACACCGCGCGTTCGAAGAGCGGCATCCACGAGGTGCCCGCAACCGGCCCAGACTTCCAGAACACAGGCGCCACGTTGTTGGGGCAGTTGAACTCCAGCAGGGTGAGCAGCGCCTCACCGCCGAAACCGAGCGGATTGCGCGGCAGCAGCGCACGGCCGATCGAGGTCACCATTTGCTCGGCGTCGTGCCGCTCCTCGTCGGTCTCGAACACGCCCGAGTCCGCAGCGAAGGGCCGGTAGCGATCACCGAGGACGACACCTGCCACGGTCTCCACGGTCGCCGGTCCGCTGTATCGGGGGAGTGCGCCCTCGCCGGCGACGACACCCGCACCCACGACCACGTGAACCCGTTCCGTCCAGTCGTCGCCAAGTTTCGACGCGTTCTCCAGGAGCGTGTCGAGCTCACGGCTCAGGTGAGTGCCGCTGCCGCAGTAATCGTCGAGCAGGAACAGGACGACGCCGGCGTCGTGGCCACGCACCTTCTCCTCGAGGTCGGCGGTTGCGACTATGTTGGCCTTCTTGACCTTCAGCGCCTTTGCCAGCGCGCTCAGTGTCCCTTGGGTCGAATCTCCGGGGACACCGTGGTCGATAAGGTAGGCGTTCTTGAGGTACTGGTTGTTGGCCTCTCGCTGCAGTTGACGGCTGGCAGAAGACGTTGCGACCTCGCGCGCCAGACGCGGCAGGACGGTGGTCTGCAGCTTGCTCGAGGTGTAGTAGCCATCCACCATTCGGCGAAGCATGCGGAAGGCTAGGTACTGGTGATAGTTGTCGCCGAACTGTGACAGCCACGCCTTAATGCGCGTCTCGGTGATGTGCTCTCCGCGATAGACCAGCTGCCGCGAGATGGCGACGAGGTCGGTGTCGGTGACCATCCGCGTGGTGGCGGTGGCGTGCGCCGAGCCGGCGTACAGCTGGTCGAGGGCCCGCCCTCCCGCGTCGTTCAGCCAGACGCCGACGAGGGGGATGCGCAGGAGAACGGTGCCCTCCGTCGGTCCGGCCTCGAGCACCTGCCGGCCTCGCAGGCGAGCGACGGCCTGGTGCAGCTCGCCGGTGGTCGCCGTCTGAATCCAGTTCTGGGCGATGCGCACGACCTCGTCATCGGCGGCCGGGGCGAGCGCGGCGCCCCCACATCTTGCGACCGACCTCAGGACGGCGCTCGACACGACGGCGGCCCGTGAGTTGTGCTCGAGGCCGCTCGCACCGTCCGCCCAGAGGTGCATGAAGTGGCCCTCAGCCGCTCCAGCGGCGACCCGAGCCACGGCGTCGTCCACGTCGGTCACCGTGACGAACGAGCGCTCCTGCTCGCGCATCGATTGCCACAACCGCTGGCCCAGGAGGGTCTCGTAGTACGGATTGCCGTGGCAGAGGTGGTGTGCGCGGTCGAGGGCTGTCGTGCTCCACTCGAGGCGGTCCGACGTGGGTGACACCAGAAGATCGGCGGTCGACTCACGAGAGGCAAAGTTGTCCACCGACACCGGGACGACCTGGTTTAGTTTGTGCGCCTGCGCCTGGATGATGGAGGGGAGCACCTCGCTGCCCACCACGATGAGGTTCAACCAGGGCTCGTCGACGAGTGAGCGCAGGAACAGGAACAGGCTGTCGGCCTGCGGCCCTTCCACGAGGTGGGCGGGTAGCTCGTCGAAGTCGTCGACGGCCACCACCACTCGGGCGTCCACAGGTAGCGCCCGCGCCAGCCGGCGGATCCACCGGTTCGCGGCCCTGGCGAAGTTGCCGTCGCGGTCCGTCTGGATCTCCGGTAGGTCGGATACGTGGTGGGGGTAGACGTCGCGGGCGGCACCCAGCACCTCGTCCAGCAGCGCGTAAACGAGGTCGTCCGCACTCTGGTTGGCGCCGAGCGCGCGGCCCAGGTCGAGGACGCCGCCGGCCCAGCCACGCTGTTGCTGCAGCTGCTTGAGCAACACCTTGGTCAGCGAGGTCTTGCCGACGCGTTTGTGTCCTGTGATCGCTGCGGACGCCCGGCCGGCCAGCAGGCCGTCGAGCGAGGCGAGATCGTCGGCGCGTCCCACAAGTCGATCGGGGTCGGAGATCGACGACAGGCTGAACGGGTTCACGTCGTGCGCCTGCCACGAGACCGCCCGCTGGTCCTCGGCCGCGAGTTGCTGGCTGGACGAGAAGTGCTGGAGCACGGAGTCGGACCACGTCAGGTCGCACTGGAGCTCGACAGCTCCGGTGGCCGTTTGGGTGGCGCGCACCGGGAGGTCGACGTCGGCCTCGGCGCCTGCTCCGAGCGAGCTGAGCCGGGCGGTGGTGTCGATTCCCACATCGGGTTGCGACAACCGGACCGTGATGTTTTCGGCGGCCGCGTTCCCATTGTTCGACAACGAGATCAGGACGTGGTAAGTCGAGCCCACCCGGGCGCTGAAGGGGATCTTCTTGGAGCCGAGCCGTGCCACGACCGCAGGTCTGGACGTGCTCACCAGCTGCGCGGTGGCGCGCTCCGCCGTCCCGATGAGGACCTGTAGGTGCGGCGCGACGATGTCGAGCAGCAGCCGACTCCCGGATGCCGCGACGGTGCCCCGCAGCTCCTCTAGCGTTCTCACCAGTTCGAGCAGGTCGCGGTGATTGCTGGTCTCGGCCCGCACCACCCGATCGGCCTCGCCCGCGAGGTCGAGCACCTCGTGGAACAGGCCTTCCTCCGCCTCGTCCAGGAACGGCATCAGGTCATGTGATGCCTCCCTGAGCACGCGTAGCGGGGGAGTCCCGTCCCGCGCGCCGACGTAGAGACGCTGCGTGACGCCCTTGAGCCGCGGGCCGATGGCGTTCACCGCGCCGACGGTGCTGCGTGCTTCCTCCGGGTTTAGAGCGAACTGCGCCGCCCAGGCCATCCGGAGTGCGGCCTTCTGCACGTTCGTGTAACCGTCGAGAGCGGCCTCGTGCCCGATGGCCGCCACGATGCGTGCCGTGTAGGCGCACCAGGCGCGGGTGCTCGCGACGTCGCCGGCGGCGAAGTCGCCCAGTGCCGCCGTGAGCAGGTCGTCGCGCAGATCGTCGTCGTCGGGAAAGCACATTGCTGCGTACTCGCAGGCGGACGCCGAGGAGCGCCGGGTGTCGAGTGCGGTGTTGCCCTCGATGGTGGCCAGCTCGCTGACAAGGCGCAGCCAGTTCCACGTGCGCAGCACGTCGGTGCTGCTCGTTGGACCCCAGGAGCGCCCGAGGCGGGTGAGATAGCCCGAGACGTGCGTGCGGGCTCTTCCGAAGTCCCCGTCCTGGAAGGCTCGCCAGGCGAGGGCGACGTCGGCGGCAGTGCCTGCAGAGTCGCCGGCGGGCTGCCAGTTCGCCGTCGCCGCCACTAGCTCGTCAGGCGTGCCGGTGAAGTCCAGGACTAGCCATGACGGCATGGGCTGCCGGTTGACGGTCACCTGCACGTGGTCCGGGGTGACTGAGCGGTTCGCCTGGGAGATCGGGGTCCGATCAGAGGCGGTCAGCTCCTGTGCGATGCGCCGCAGCGCCGTTCGCACCTCGTCATGCGTCGACCCAAGCGCCCGCTCCCAGTCGAGCTCGGACGGTGCCGGGCCCGCCAGCCGACGCGCGACGGCGTCGACCTGGGCTCGTTGATCTCGAGAAGCGGTCGGCAGCAAGACGAACGCCTCCTTCGCGGCGATGGCGAGGCACCGTCGTTCCGGTGCTGACAGTCCCGGCTGGTCGATGCTGCCCTTCAGGTGAGCGGCGAAGCGGAACAAGAACTTGGTCCAGGCGGAGGGCGAGCCGATCCGTAGCGCGTCGTCGAGCACGGCGCGGGCGAGCAGGAGACCCACTGCAGGCTTGTCCGGGCGCGGCGTGGACGCAAGCCGCCGGACGAGCTCCGCGGCGGATGCGCCGTCGAGTTGCTGCTCGACCCGGTGCCCCGCCGCCCCGAGGACCCGGACGCGCCCCTCGACGAGGCGGCGGCTCTGCTCGACGAGGTCGCTGTCGGTCACGGCGACGATGCTAGGCAACGAGCCCCTGGCGATGTGTCGGAACGCGAAGGGTAGGCCCCGGGGCTTTGACGCTGTCGGTGCCGGGGAACTTGTCGCTCGCACGCTAGAGAAGGTGGCCAGGGGCGGGGACGAACCGTCGACCTTCCACTTTGCAGCCCGCGCGTTCGTGGCCGTCGACCCTCGAGGGACGCTAAGAGCGTCCCGCCCGCCCCAGATGACGAGAGCGTCATAGACGCGACGACGCAGCCGCCGCGGAGGACCACCAGGATGCCGACTCAGTCGCGTGTCTGATGGTTGCGACCGAGACGGTCAGGATCCTCGCGCAACTGCGCGGCCCGGGCTCGAACCGCCTCGGAGCTGGCGGTATGTCCAAGGCCACGGCTGCTGATCACGGCGTAGCAGCACGACGATCGAGCCTCGAGTGCGTCGAGCGATTATGGCCCGGGTCGGGACCGGACTGGCTTGGCATGCACCTTGGGGGTCAGCATCGCTGATCCAGGAGGGCAGCACCCTCGGTCCCGGGCGTCAACGACCTTGTAGGGAGCGGCGCACCAACGGGCGGGCGAGGTCCTTGAGGCTCCGCGACGGCTGGATACAGATGTTGCTGTCAGGTGGTGCTGTCAGGCTGCCGGCGAATCGGGACCCAAGCTCAGCTTGGTGCACGTCAGTTGGGTGGCCAGGGGCGGGGTCGAACCGCCGACCTTCCGATTTTCAGTCGGACGCTCGTACCAACTGAGCTACCTGGCCCTGCGTGGTGGCCCGGCCTGACCGGACACACCCTGCGACCCCGACGGGACTCGAACCCGCGGCCTCCGCCGTGACAGGGCGGCGCGCTAACCAACTGCGCTACGGGGCCATGATCGTGCTGCCCGATCGTAGCGGCAGCCGGAGAGGTACCCCCAACGGGATTCGAACCCGCGCTGCCGCCTTGAAAGGGCGGTGTCCTAGGCCGCTAGACGATAGGGGCGTCGGTGACGCCTCCGAACGTGCGAGCGTCGAGGACGTGGATCAGCATAGGGGAGCGGCCCGCGAACACCAAAGCGGCCGTCACCCCACCCCGTCCGGAGGCTCCATCACCATGCAGACCCGCACGCTCGGCACCGCGACCGTCTCGGCCATCGGCCTGGGCGGCATGCCCATGTCGATCGAGGGCCGGCCCGACCGCGACCGCTCGCTGCGCACCATCCACGCGGCGCTCGACGCGGGCGTGACGCTCATCGACACCGCCGACGCCTACCACCGCGACGCCGACGAGGTCGGCCACAACGAGGCGCTGATCGCCGAGGCGCTGCGCACGTGGGGCGGCGACGCGTCGTCCGTGCTCGTCGCGACCAAGGGCGGTCACACCCGTCCCGGGAACGGCGACTGGCTGACCGACGGCCGCCCCGAGCACCTGAAGGAGGCCGCGAAGGCGTCGGCGCAGCGGCTCGGCGTCGAGGCGATCGGGCTGTACCAGTTCCACCGCCCCGACCCCGAGGTGCCGTACGCCGAGTCGGTGGGCGCGCTCGCCGAGCTGCTCGACGCCGGCGTGATCGCCCAGGCCGGCATCTCGAACGCGAACCCGGAGCAGATCCGGCAGGCGCAGGAGATCCTCGGTGGCCGGCTGGCGAGCGTGCAGAACCAGTTCTCGCCCGGCTTCCGCAGCAGCCAGGCCGAGCTCGACCTGTGCGCCGAGCTGGGCATCGCCTTCCTGCCGTGGAGCCCGCTCGGCGGCATCGGCAAGGGCGGCGACCTCGACGACACCGCGTTCGCCGAGGTGGCCGAGGCGCACGGCGTCAGCCCGCAGCAGGTGGCGCTCGCCTGGGAGCTGGCGCTCGCGCCGGTCGTCGTCCCGATCCCGGGGTCGAGCCGCCCCGAGACCATCCAGGACTCCGTGCAGGCGGCCGACCTGACGCTGACCGACGACGAGATCGCCCGGCTCAGCGCCACCAGCTGACCCCAGCAGCACCCGATCGTGGCAACCACCTCCACCAGGGCCGAGGTGGTTGCCACGATCGTGCCGCCCGCAGTGCACCGGGCAGGATGGCGGCGTGGTCGAGATGACGGACGCCGAGTTCGACGAGGCCGTGCGCCGCGCCCTCGACCTGGTGCCGGCGGAGCTCACGGCCCAGATGGACAACGTCGTGGTGCTGGTCGAGGCCGAGCCACCAAGCGACGAGCCCGACGACCTGCTCGGCCTGTACGACGGCACGCCGCTCACCGAGCGCGACGCCGGCTGGGGCGTGCTGCAGCTACCCGACCGCATCACGATCTTCCGCGGCCCGACCCTGCGCATGTGCGACGACGTGCCGGACGTCGTCGAGGAGGTCGCGGTGACCGTCGTGCACGAGATCGCCCACCACTTCGGCATCGACGACGAGCGCCTGCACGACCTCGGCTGGGGCTAAGCCGCCGCCCGACGGGTGGCGCGCACGATGGCGCGGCGGCGGGCCGCGCGCTCGGCGGCGGTCGGCGACGTGCGCAGCATCCGCAGCACCGCCCGCTCGACCGGTCCGTGGGTGGCGGGCTGCCCCTCGTGCACGCCCTCGCCGAGCCGCTTGAGGGCCGGCTCGATGGTGATGCCGTCCTCGAACAGGTCGATCACCCGCGGGTCGACGTACGAGGCGCGGGCGACGGCCGGGGTGTTGCCGAGGTAGCGCGACACCTCCTGCATGGCGCGGGCCACCGCCCGGCGGCGAGCCGTCTCGGTGTCCGCGACGTGCGTCGAGACGGCGAGCGCGACGGCGGCCAGCACCGTGCCGTGCCAGGTGCGGAAGTCCTTGGCCGACACCTCGCCGCCGACGACCTCCTTCACGTACTGGTTGATGTCGTCGCTGGTGACGTCGACCCAGCGGCGTCCCTCGCGGTAGGCCAGCAGCTCGGCGCCGCCGCCGCGCCGGCGCAGCAGGGTCGCCACGGCGTCGCGCACCTCGGGGTCGGCGAGGGCGATGACGCGCTCCTTGCCCGACTTCGCGATGTAGTCGAAGACGATCGTGTTGCCGTCGATCGAGGCGTGCTGCCGCTCCAGGGTGGCCAGCCCGTAGCTGCCGTTGGTCTCGGCGTAGCTCTCGCCGCCGACGCGGAAGAACCCGAGGTCGAGCAGCCGGAACGCCGTCGCCAGGGCCCGTTCCCGCGGCATGCCGTCCAGCGCGAGGTGGTCGGCGACCCGCTCGCGGGCCTTCGGCAGCCGGGCGGCGATCTTCAGCACCCGGTCGTGCTTCAGCTCGTCGCGCTGGATGCGCCACAGCGGGTGGTACAGGTACTGCCGCCGGCCCTTGACGTCGGTGCCGACGGCCTGGATGTGGCCGGTGGCCGAGCGGCAGATCCACACGTCGTGCCACGCGGGCGGGATGACCAGCTCGCGGATGCGCTGCAGCACCACCGCGTCGGTGACCTTCTCGCCCTTGTCGACGTACCGGAACCCGCGGCCGTGCCGCAGCCGCGTGATGCCCGGCTGGGACGGCGAGACGGTGCGCAGGCGCGGCATGCGCTCAGGGTGCTCGGCGGGCGCTGCGTGCGCACGTCGAGGATCCCGACCCATCCGCGCGTGACCCGGCGCCGAACCGCTCGTTGACACAGCACGTGGCTCCTTCGGGGGTCACGGTCCCGGCGGACCGGGCGCCCGGTGCAGACCGGGCGAAGGGGCCGAGGACAGGCGACCAGGTGCGTCCGCGGGGGGCGCACCTGGTCGCACCCACGACCGCATCACCGGCGTCCAGTGCGCGAGACGGCGTCTCGCAGTGCGGACGCCGGTGATGCGCGGCGGCCGGTGGCCTACCCTTGTCCTGTGCCCACCTCCGTGCGACTGGTCAGCCGTCGCCACGTCGACCTCGGGCGCACCCGCAGCATGATCTGTCGCCGGTCCTGACCGGCTGACGGCCCCTGCCGTCGGCGACTCGATCCCGATGCAGAGGACGGCATGACCACCACCACCCCGCGCCCCGCTCGTCCGGCGCAGACCCACGGCCAGTGGGCCCTGGGCGACCGCACGCCGCTGAACGGCAACGAGCGGTTCAAGCAGGAGGACGACGCGCTGAACGTGCGCGCGCGGATCGAGCAGGTCTACAGCCGCGACGGCTTCGCCTCGATCAGCAGCGACGACCTGCGCGGCCGGTTCCGGTGGTGGGGGCTCTACACGCAGCGCCGTCCGGGCATCGACGGCGGCCGCACCGCCTCCCTCGAGCCGCACGAGCTCGAGGACGAGTTCTTCATGCTGCGGGTGCGGGTCGACGGCGGCGCGCTCACCACCGAGCAGCTGCGCACCATCGGGCGGCTGAGCACCGAGTTCGGTCGCGACAGCGCCGACATCACCGACCGGCAGAACATCCAGCTGCACTGGGTGCGGGTCGAGGACGTGCCGGAGATCTGGCGCCGGCTCGAGGCCGTGGGGCTCTCGACCACCGAGGCCTGCGGCGACTGCCCCCGGGTGGTGCTCGGCAGCCCGGTCGCCGGCATCGCGCACGACGAGATCGTCGACCCCACGTGGGCGATCGACGAGATCCAGCGGCGCTACATCGGCGACCCGGCGTACTCGAACCTGCCCCGCAAGTTCAAGACCGCCATCACCGGCATGCCGACGAACGACGTGGTGCACGAGATCAACGACGTCGCGTTCACCGCCGTGGTGCACCCCGAGCACGGGCCGGGGTTCGACCTGTGGGTCGGTGGCGGCCTGTCGACGAACCCGCGGCTCGCCGTCCGGCTCGGGGCCTGGGTGCCGCTCGAGGAGGTGCCCGACGTCTGGGCCGGCGTGGTGTCGGTGTTCCGCGACCACGGCTATCGCAAGCTTCGGCACAAGGCGCGGCTGAAGTTCCTGCTCGCCGACTGGGGCCCGGAGCGGTTCCGCGAGGTGCTCGAGACCGAGTACCTGCACCGGCCGCTGCTCGACGGCCCGGCGCCGGCCCCCACCGACGACCGCGGCGACCACGTCGGCGTGCACCAGCAGAAGGACGGCCTGCGGTACGTCGGCGCGGCCCCGACCGTCGGCCGGGTCAGCGGCACGCTGCTGCAGGAGCTCGCAGACCTGGTGGAGCGCAACGGTTCCGGCCGGGTCCGCCTCACTCCGCACCAGAAGGTCGTGGTGCTCGACGTGCCGCCGCGTCGCACGCAGTTCCTCGTGCGCGGCCTGCGGCGCCTCGGCCTCGAGCCCACGCCGTCGGTGTTCCGGCGGCACACGATGGCCTGCACCGGCATCGAGTACTGCAAGCTCGCGATCGTCGAGACCAAGGCCACGGCGGCTACCGCGGTGGCCGAGCTCGAGCGCCGGCTGGCCGACGTGATCGGGCAGATCGACGTGCCGATCTCGTTGCACGTCAACGGGTGCCCGAACTCGTGCGCCCGCATCCAGGTCGGCGACATCGGGCTGAAGGGCCAGGTCGTGACGGACGACGACGGGCAGCAGGTCGAGGGGTTCCAGGTGCACCTCGGCGGTGCGCTCGGGCTCGACCCGGGCTTCGGTCGCAAGGTGCGCGGCCTCAAGGTGACCGCCGACGAGCTGCCCGACTACGTCGAGCGGGTCGTGCGGCGGTTCGTCGACGACCGCGAGCCGGGTGAGCGGTTCGCGCAGTGGGCCGTGCGGGCCGACGAGGAGGCACTGGCATGACGATCTCGGGTGACACCCAGGGGCTGCAGGCGCTGGCCGCGGTGGCCGGCGACGACCTGGACGGCGCAAGCGCCCTGGACGTCGTGCGCTGGGCGGTCGAGACGCTGCCCGGCCCGCTGGCCGTCGCCGGCAGCATGCAGGACGCCGTGCTGCCGCACCTCGTCTCGCAGGTGGTGCCCGGCGTCGACGTCCTGTTCCTCGAGACCGGCTACCACTTCGCCGAGACGCTGCGCACCCGCGAGGTGGTCGAGCGCGACCTCGACGTCCGCGTCGTCGACGTGCTGCCCCGCCAGACCGTCGCCGAGCAGGACGCCGAGTACGGGGCGCAGCTGTTCGCCCGCGACCCCGGCACGTGCTGCTTCCTGCGCAAGGTGGCGCCGCTGGCCAAGGCGCTGGTGCCGTACGCCGGGTGGGTCACCGGCGTCCGCCGCGAGGAGGCGCCGACCCGTGCCGGCACCAAGGTCGTGGCGTGGGACGACGTGCACCAGATGGTGAAGGTCAACCCGCTCGCACGGTGGACCGCCGACGACGTCGAGGCCTACCAGGTCGAGCACGCGCTGCCGCGCAACCCGTTGGTGCTGCAGGGCTATCCCTCGATCGGGTGCGAGCCGTGCACGGCGAAGGTCGCACCGGGCGCCGACCCGCGCAGCGGCCGGTGGGCCGGGCGCGACAAGATCGAGTGCGGGATCCACGCATGAGCCTGGCCACCGACGCCGTCCCGGACGACGCGTACCGCCTCGACCAGCTCGACGCGCTCGAGAGCGAGGCGATCCACATCGTCCGCGAGGCGGTCGCCGAGCTCGAGCGCCCGGTGCTGCTGTTCAGCGGCGGCAAGGACTCCGTCGTCATGCTGCACCTGGCGGCCAAGGCGTTCTGGCCCGGGCCGGTGCCGTTCCCGGTGCTGCACGTCGACACCGGCCACAACTTCCCGGAGGTGCTCGCCTTCCGCGACGCCACCGTCGAGCGGCTCGGCCTGCGCCTGCACGTCGCGCACGTGCAGGACTACCTCGACGACGGTCGGCTGCGCGAGCGCTCCGACGGCACCCGCAACCAGCTGCAGACGCAGCCGCTGCTCGACGCGATCGCCGAGCACCGCTTCGACTGCGTCTTCGGTGGGGGCCGTCGCGACGAGGAGAAGGCCCGCGCCAAGGAGCGCGTGGTCAGCCTGCGCGACGAGTTCGGGCAGTGGGACCCGCGCAATCAGCGCCCCGAGCTCTGGAACCTCTACAACGGCCGGCACCGCCCCGGTGAGCACGTGCGCGTGTTCCCCCTGAGCAACTGGACCGAGCTCGACGTCTGGCGCTACATCGCCCGCGAGGGCATCGAGCTGCCCGCCCTCTACTACGCGCACCAGCGCGACGTGGTCGAGCGCGACGGCATGCTGCTCGCGGTCGGCCCGGTGTCGCCGGCTCGCGACGGCGAGCCGGTCACCACCCGGCAGGTGCGCTACCGCACCGTCGGCGACATGAGCTGCACGGGTGCGGTCGCCAGCGACGCGTGCACCGTCGACGACGTCGTGGTCGAGATCGCCGCGACCCGCGTCACCGAGCGGGGCGCCACCCGCGCCGACGACCGCGTCACCGAGGCCGCCATGGAGGACCGCAAGAAGGAAGGCTACTTTTGAGCTCGTCTCCCTTTGCCCCGGCTCTGCTCCGCGACGCCCAGGCACGTCCCTGTCTGCGTTGTCGTCGCCGCCGATACAACCCCGGTATCGGCGACTCCTCCGCCTTGACATCGACGCCCCCGGACGCCGCTCGCGACGAGCCGGGACGAAGGGAGACGAGCTGATGGCCACGCTCCTCAGGCTCGCGACCGCCGGGTCGGTCGACGACGGCAAGTCCACGCTCGTCGGACGGTTGCTGCACGACACCAAGTCGGTGCTCGCCGACCAGCTCGACGCCGTCGAGCGGGTCAGCCGCGACCGCGGCCTGGCCACCGTCGACCTCGCGCTGCTGACCGACGGCCTGCGCGCCGAGCGCGAGCAGGGCATCACCATCGACGTCGCCTACCGGTACTTCGCCACCGCGAACCGGTCGTTCGTGCTGGCCGACTGCCCGGGGCACGTGCAGTACACGCGCAACACGGTGACCGGGGCCAGCACGGCCGACGTCGTGCTGGTGCTGGTCGACGCACGCAAGGGCGTGCTCGAGCAGACCCGGCGGCACCTCGCGGTCGCCGCCCTGCTGCGAGTGCCGCACGTGCTGGTGGCCGTGAACAAGATCGATCTGGTCGACTTCGACGGCGCGGTGGTGGCCGGCGTCGCGAAGCAGGTGGCCGAGGTCGCCGCCGAGCTCGGGCTGCCCGACGTCCGCAGCGTGCCGGTGAGCGCGCTGGACGGCGACAACGTGGTCGACCGCTCGACGCGCACGCCCTGGTACGACGGACCGAGCGTGCTCGAGCTGCTCGAGACCCTGCCCACCGGCGACGACCCGCGGCACGAGCGGTTCCGGCTGCCGGTGCAGGTGGTGCTGCGTCCGCAGCAGGCCGTCCGCGACCCGGCGCTCGTCGACTACCGCGCGTACGCCGGTCAGGTCGCCGAGGGCGTGGTGCGGGTGGGCGACGAGGTCGTGGTGCTGCCCAGCGGCCGCCGCACCTCGGTGGTCGGCATCGACACCGCCGACGGCGAGCTGACGGAGGCGTTCGCGCCGCGCTCGGTCGCGGTGCGGCTGGCCGACGACCTCGACGTCGCGCGCGGTGACCTGCTGGCCGCCGTCGACGACGCTCCGGAGCCGACGCAGGACGTCGAGGGCACGGTGTGCTGGCTGGGGGACCGCGAGCTGCTGCCGGGCGCGCGGGTGCTGCTGAAGCACACGACGCGCACCGTGCAGGCCGTCGTGCGCGACGTCGAGGGGGTGCTCGACCTCGACACCGCGCGCATCGAGCCGGCCGACCGCCTGCGGCTGAACGACATCGGCCGCATCCGCGTGCGCACCGCCGCGCCGGTCGCCGTCGAGCCCTACCTGGACCACCGGCGCACCGGGGCGTTCCTGCTCGTCGACGCGCAGGACGGCGCGACGCTGGCGGCCGGCATGGTGGGCGACCCGCTCGCCCGGCCGCAGGACCGCCCGTCGCAGTACACGATCTAGGCCGGCTTCGTTCTTGCCGTAGCAACAGTTCGGCGACGCGACGGTGCGAAGGTAAACGGCTGGTCAAGGCGCCCTCCGCCCGGGGCAATGGATGCACGCGATGTGCTGAATGCTGCACGCAGCGCGACCAGCGGGTGTCACCATGAGGTCCCAAGTGACCGGGGGCCGTTCGCTCGAAGGGTGCATCCATGGTGATCCGGGGTCATGGCGCCGTCGGCGCGCCTGACGTCGTCCCCGCCGCCGACTTCCAGCCCCTGTCGACCGAGCAGCTGCTGAAGCTGCTCGTCGACGCCCAGCGCGAGATCACCGCCAGCGGCCCGGGCACGCAGCAGGTCGCCGAGACGATCGCCGACGTGGCGCACCGGCTCGGCGGTGCGATGGCGGCCGTGGCGCTCATCGCCGGCGACGACCTCGAGGTGGTCGCGGTGCGCGGCAACCGCGGCAACCGCCTGCCGCCGCGGCACGTCTTCCCGAGGCAGGGCTCGCTGTCGGCCGCCGCCCTGCGCGCGAACGACACGCTGATGAGCCGCGACACCCAGCACGACCCGCGCTGCGACCCGGAGCGCACGCTCGCCGTGGGAGCGCTCTCGCAGGTGTCGGTGCCGCTGACCCACGACGGCACGCCCATCGGCGTGCTCATCCTGGCAGCGCCGGCGCGCGACGCGTTCGACCAGACCGACTGCGACGTCGCCTCGCTCGTCGGACAGGTCGGCGGGGCCGCCCTCGCCGCCGCCCGGACCGGCGAGGCGCTGGCCGGCGAGCGGCTGCGGATGGCCGCGGCGTCCGGCCTGACCGGCATGGGGCTGTGGCGCTGGGACGCGACGTCCGACCGGCTGCACTGGTCGCCGGAGATGTTCGGCATTCTCGGCCTCGAGCCCGGTTCGGTCGAGCCGTCGCTCGAGCTGTGGCAGCTGGCGCTGCACCCCGAGGACCGGCTCGACCGCTCGCTGGCCGACCACGTCGGCGCCGAGCCCGAGGGCCTCACCGAGGCGCTGCGGCTGCGGCGTCCGGACGGCAGCTGGCGCGAGGTCGTCAGCTGGGCCCAGTGCACGCTCGTGGACGGCGTGGTCACCAGCGTCTTCGGTGCCACCGTCGACGTCACGTCCCAGCGCGCCGCCGAGCGCCAGGTCGCCCACATGGCGGCGAGCGACGGCCTCACCGGGCTGCCCAACCGCACCGTGCTCGACGAGCTGACCCGCCGGGCGCTCGGCGTGCTGCCCGAGCCGATGGACGACCCGCACGGCGAGCCGCCGGACGGCGACGCCCTGGGCCCGTTCACCGCGCTGCTGCTGCTCGACCTCGACCGGTTCAAGCTGGTGAACGACACCCTCGGGCACCGGGTCGGCGACACGATGCTCGTCGAGATCGCGCACCGGCTGGCCGGCACGCTCGAGAGCTCCGAGCTCGGCGACTGCTCGCCCACGGTGGCGCGGCTCGGCGGCGACGAGTTCGGCATCCTGCTGCCCTGGGTGGCGACCGCCGAGACCGCCACCGACATCGCCGACTGGCTGCTGAGCGAGCTGCGTCGTCCGGTGCTGGTCGGCGAGGGCGGCACCCCCATCGTGTGCACCGGCAGCATCGGCATCGCGCTCGCCGCCCGCGGCACCCACACGGCCAGCCAGCTGTTCGGCGAGGCCGACCTGGCGATGTACCAGGCCAAGGACGCCGGCCGCGACGGGCTGGCGCTGTTCGACCACCAGCTGCGCACCGAGGCCGAGGCCAGGCTGCGGTCGGAGCGGCGGCTGCGCACGGCGATGGCGGCCGGCCGGCTGCTCGCCGTCTACCAGCCCATCGTGTCGGTCGGCGACGAGCAGCCGGTCGGCGCCGAGGCGCTGGTGCGGCTGACCGACGACGACGGCGTGATCGTGCTGCCCGACGACTTCATCGACGTCGCCGAGGACACCGGCCTCATCGTCGACATCGACCGGTGGATGCTGCGGCAGGGCGCGGCCCAGCTGCAGCGGTGGTCGCGGCACGGCCTGCGCATGACGCTGTCGGTCAACGTGTCGGCCCGCACCATGGGCCAGCCCGGGTTCGACGACTTCGTGCTCGAGGTCGTGCGCGAGCACCACCTCGCCCCGGACTCGTTGAAGCTCGAGCTCACCGAGACCAGCCTGCTGCCGGGCGGTTCGGCCGCGCAGGACACCATGCGGCGGCTGGCCAGCTTCGGCATCCAGACCGGCGTCGACGACTTCGGCACCGGGTACTCGGCGCTGTCGTACCTGCACGACCTGCCGGTCGGGTTCATCAAGGTCGACCGGGCGTTCGTCAGCCGGCTCGACGGCTCGCCGCAGGCCAGCGCCGTCGTCCGCAGCGTCGTCGAGCTGGCCCACGCGCACGGCTTCCAGGTGACCGCCGAGGGCGTCGAGACCCGCCTGCAGGCCGACATCCTGCGCGAGATGGGGTGCGACCACGCCCAGGGCTGGCTGTTCGGGCGCCCGGGTCGCACGATCGTGCTGCCCGACGACGACCCGGCGCAGACGCGTCCCTGACCGCCACCCCCCGCTCGTCTACGGTGGGGCGCATGAGCGCCGCCGACCTGTCGCAGAGCACGCTGCGCGCGGGTCGTTCGTGGGAGCCGATCACCACCTGGGCCAACCTGGTCACCGGCGTCCGCACCGTCGCCGCGCTGGTGCTCGGCGTCGACGCCATCGTGCAGCAGTCCGGCAGGCTGCTGCTGATCGCCTACCTGACGTACTGGATCGGCGACATCCTCGACGGTGCCGTGGCCCGGCTGCTGCACCAGGAGACGCGCATCGGCGCGGTGTTCGACATCGTGAGCGACCGGGCCTGCTCGGCCGTGCTGGTGTGCGGCCTGGTGCTGCACGAGCCGCGGCTGTGGCCCGCGCTGGTCGTGTACCTCGCGCAGTTCATGGTGCTCGACTGCGCCATCACGCTGTCGTTCCTGCGCTGGCCCATCGTCAGCCCGAACTACTTCTACGAGGTCGACCGCACGGTGTTCCGGTGGAACTGGTCGAAGCCCGCGAAGGCGATCAACAACGTGGGCGTCGTCGTGTTCGTGGTCTCCGGCCTGCTGTGGGTGGCGCTCGCCGTCGCGCTGGCGCAGCTGGCGGTCAAGGTCTGGACGGCGCACCGCGTGCTGCAGCTCGACGTGGCCGCGCACGCCGGGTGAGCGCGCTCGTCGGCACGCTGGCCGGGGCGGTCGGCGTCGGCTTCGTCTCGGCGCTGCTGCCGTTCGTGCCCGCCGAGGCCGCCGTCACGGCCGGTGCGGTGTCGACGTCCGGTCGGGCGGCCGCGGTGCTGGCCGGGCTGTGCGTGGCGCTGGGGCAGACCGGCGGCAAGATCGTGCTGTACGAGCTGGCCCGCCGCGGACGTCGGATGCGTGGGCGCACGGGCCGCGAGCACAAGCCGCTGAAGGGCTGGCAGGCCAGGTCGATCGAGCTGCTGCAGAACCGCTGGAGCGGCGGCGGCGTGGTGCTGCTGTCGGCGTCCGTCGGGTTCCCGCCGCTGCTCGTCGTGGCCGTGGTCGCCGGGGCCGTGAAGCTGCGCCGGCTCGACTTCATCGTGTGCTGCCTCGTCGGCCGCAGCATCCGCTTCGTCGTCCTCGCGCTCATCGCGGACGGCGCCCTGCACTGAGCCCCGCTCGTGCCGAGATGCGAGCAGTGGTTGACCCCGGGGCCTTCAGGTCAACCACTAGTCGCATCTCGGCAGGAGGTCAGGGGGTGGTGGTGGGGGCTCCGGTGGGGCGGCCGGTGGGCAGGGTGATGCCGCAGGCCTGCAGCGCGGCCTGCGCCTCGGCGCTGCCGAACGGGCCGGCACCCCCGGGGCCTCCGGTCGGGCGACCCGACGGCGCACCGGTGGAGCTGCCGGTCGGCATCCCGGTCGGGCGGCCGGTGCGGGTCGGGACGGTGATGCCGGCGGCCTGCAGGCACGCCTGGATCTGCTGCATCTGCGCGGGGTCGGCACCACCGAACCCGCCGCGCCCGCCCTGCCCCGCCTGACCCGCGGCCGTCGAGGTGCCGGCGGGCGCGGCGGTGCCCGAGCCCGAGCCGCCGCAGGCGGTGAGCAGGGCGGTGAGCGCCAGGCCGGTCGCGAGGCTGGCGACGCGGCGGGGGCGGAGCGTGGTGGTGGTCACGGGTGTCCTCTGCGCTGCGGGTGGGTGGGTCACTTGGTCGAGCGCTCCGTCACGCCGCTGGCGGTCACGGCGCCGTCGGCGGCGGTGGTGCCGGTCACGACGACGGAGCTGCCCTCTGCGAGCTTCGACAGCGGACCGGCGCTGGTGGTGGTGACGTCGACGCCGTCGGGGACGATCACCTTCACGGTCCTGCCGCCGAGGTTCCGCACCGTGAGGGTGCGGCCGTCGACCTCCACCACAGTGCCGATCACGGCGGGCAGGGCCGTGGCACCGGCGCTGCTCCCGGCCGCAGCTGCTCCGGAACCGCTCACGGCACCCCCGGCCGCGGCGCCGGGCTGGCCGAAGCCGCCGGCGGGGAACCCCTCGCCGCCGGTGAAGCCCTGCCCGCGGGTGCCGGTCGGCCCGGCGACGGCCTGAGCGGTGGCGCCCTGGCCGTGCGCGAGGGCGCCGGCGGCGAACGACCCGACGGCGAGGATCAGCGCGGCCAGCACCCAGGTGAGCCGGCTGGCGCGGCGTCCGGGAGGTGCGAGCAGCTCGGCGAGGTCGTCGTCGGCGGGGTCGCGGACGGTGGTGTCGGTCACGTCGGGTCCTGTCACTCGTGGCGGAGGGCGTCGATGGGGCGCAGCGACGCGGCGCGTCCCGCGGGGTAGAGCCCGAAGAACAGGCCGGTGACGACGGCGACGCCGAACGCCAGGCCCACCGAGTACGGCGCGACGACCGGTTGCACGCCGACGATCTCGAAGCGGCTGCCGAGCAGCCCGACGGCGACGCCGAGCGCACCGCCGAGCACCGACAGCAGCACGGCCTCCATGAGGAACTGGCCGATGATGTCGCCGCGCCGGGCCCCGATCGCCTTGCGGATGCCGATCTCGCGGGTCCGCTCGGTGACGGTGACCAGCATGATGTTCATGACCCCGATGCCGCCGACCAGCAGCGAGATCGCCGCGACCGACGCGAGCAGCACGGTGAACGTGCGGTTCGACGACGTCGCCGCCGTGAGGATCGACGACGCGCTCGACACGGTGAAGTCCGGGCTCGCCGCGCTCACCCTGTGCCGCGCCGCGAGGATCGACGTCACTTCACTGGTGGCATCGGTGACGGTGTCGGCCGACGTGGCGCGCACCGAGATCGAGCTGATGTCGCCGTAGCCGGTCAGCGTGTCCTGCACCGCGGTCAACGGTGCGAGCACCCGGTCGTCCTGGTCCTGCGGGCCGGTCGAGCCCTTGGCGGTCAGGATGCCGACGACCGTGTAGTCGATCCCGTTCAGCTGCACCACCTCGCCGACCACGGCCCGGCCGTTGCCGCCCGCGAGGTCCTCGGCGACGGTCTCGCCGACCAGCGCCACCCGACGTCGGCTCGTGTAGTCGGCGTCGGTGAACGCCGAACCGACGGCGACGGTGTCGTTCGTGTTGGCCAGGTAGCTCGGCGTGGTGCCGTAGAAGGTGCCCACCGTGTGCTTCGCGCCGTCGTACGTCGCGATGACGGACGACGCGCTCACGACGGGTGCCACGCCGGCGACGTCCGGCGCAGACGTCTTGTCGCTCAACGACTCCGCGTCGGCGACCGTCAGCGTGGCGACCCGGGTCTGGGTGCCGCTGCTCACGGTGGCGGTGCGGCCGGGGAACGCGCCGAAGCCGCCTGCGCCGCGTCGTCCGCCCTGCCCGCCCGCCGACGTCGACACGGTGAGGGTGTTGCTGCCGAGCTTGCCGATCTGGTCGGCGACGGCCTTGCTCGACCCGGTGCCCACCGCGACCAGCACGATCACCGCGCCGACGCCGATCAGGATGCCGAGCGTGGTCAGCACCGACCGCAGCGGGTTGGCCACCACCCCGCGGACGGCGAAGCGCGCCGAGATGCCGAGGTTCACCGGTTGCTCCGGTCCTCGACGACCAGTCCGTCGCGCATGCGGACGACGCGGCCGGCGTGCGCGGCGACCTCGTCCTCGTGGGTGATGACGACGACCGTGCGGCCGTCGGCGTTCAGGGCGTCGAACAGCGCCAGCACCTCCTCGGTGCTGTGGCTGTCGAGCGCGCCGGTCGGCTCGTCGGCCAGCAGCATCGACGGGTTCGTGACGATGGCGCGGGCCACGGCGACGCGCTGCTGCTGACCGCCCGACAGCTCGGACGGCACGTGCGCCATGCGGTCGGCGAGCCCGACCCGCTCGAGGGCGGCCTCGGCCCGCGCGCGGCGCTCGCGGCCGCGCAGCCCGGCGTACGCGAGCGGCAGCTCGACGTTCGCCAGCGCCGTGGTGCGGGGGATCAGGTTGAACGACTGGAAGACGAAGCCGATCTTGCGGCCGCGCACGATCGACTGCTGCCGCTCGTCGAAGCGCCCGGCGTCCAGCCCGTCGAGCAGGTAGCGACCCGTCGTCGGGGTGTCGAGGCACCCGACGATGTTCATCAGCGTCGACTTGCCCGACCCCGAGGCGCCCATGACGGCGACGTGCTCGCCGGGTGCGACGACGAGGTCGACGCCCGCGACGGCGTGCACCGCGGTGTCGCCGACGCCGTACGTCTTGGTGACCCGACGCAGCTCGATGACGGGTCGTCCGGCGCGGTGCCTGGCCTCCGCGCTCTCGACCGCGGGGGCGCTCACCGGCCACCGCCGGGTGCGCCGCCCAGACCAGGCCCGCCGAAGCCGCCGCCACCGGGCACGCCGGTGCTGCCGGACGTCGTGGTGGCGCTGGTGACCAGCAGCACCTCGTCACCCGCCTTCAGGCCGCCGCCCGAGACCTCGGTGGTGCTGGTGCCCTGTAGGCCCTTCGTCACCTGCACCGGGGTGCGCGTCGTCCCGTTCACGACGGTGACGGACGAGCGGGTGCCCGTGGTGCTCACGGCGGCGGTCGGCACGGTCAGCACGTCCTCGGCGCTGCCGGTGGTGATGACCACGCCGGCGCTCGCGCCGAGCCGCACGCCGTCCGGCGCCTCGTCGAGCTGCACGGTGACGGGGTACTGCACGACGTTGTCGCTGGTGGTGCCCTCGAGGGCGACGGAGGTGACCTTCGCGGTGGCGGTCTCGCCCGACGCCGAGAGCGTGACGACGGCGGTCTCGCCCTTCGTCACGTCGCCGATGTCGGCCTCGGCGACGTCGGCGCTGACCTCCAGCGTCTCGAGGTCGGCGATCGTGAACAGCGCGCTCGACGAGCTCGACGTGGAGGTCGACGTGGTGGTCGCGGCGCCTGCGGTCGTCGACCCCGCGGTCGTGCCGCTCGACCCGGACGAGCCGGAGCCGGACGACCCGCTCACCGCGTCGCCCGTCGCGACGCCGACCGTCATGACGGTGCCGGCGTGCGTCGCCTTCACGACCGTGCCGTCGACGGCCGACTCGGCGTCGTCGACGTCGGTCTGCGCGCTGTCGAGCGACGCCCTCGCCTGGGCCAGCTCGCTCGCGGACGGCTTCGCGGCGTCCGTCTCGGCAGTCGACTCGGCCTGTGCCAGCTGCACCTTCGCGCTCAGCAGCTGCTGCTTCGCCTGGGTGCGCGCCGCGCCCCTCGCGTCGTCGTAGGCGGACTGCGCGCTCGACACGCCCAGCTCTGCCTGCTCGACGGCGAGCGCGTCCTTCTCGCGGTCGGTGGCGCTCTGACCGGCGGCGACCTCGTCGTACTGCGACCGCGCGCTGGCGAGCGCCGAGCGGGCGCTGGTCAGCGCGGACCGCGCGTCGGAGTCGTCGAGGACGGCGAGCGTCTGGCCCTTCTTCACCTTGCTGCCGACCTTCACCTTCACCGACTCGACGGTGCCGCTGGTGCCCGCGGTGACGTCGGTGGTCGTGGCGCTGGCCACGTTGCCGGTGCCGCTCACGGTGGCGGTCACGGTGCCGGTGGTGACCGTCGCGGTGCGCACGGACGTCGTCGTGGTGTCGGGCGTGTCGCTGAAGGCCGCGTAGGCCCCCGCCACCGCTCCGACGAGCACGACGGCCAGCACGCCGTTGATCCAGCGCAGGCGACGCTTCACGTGAGCCACTCCTCGGGTCGAGCGGCCGCACGTCGATCGCCGCTCCCCGAGGTTCGTGTCGCGACCTGTGGGTCGGCTGTGTCGATGCACCAGTGCCTGCTGTGAGGTGTCTGGTGCGTCACCCCGGCGCGCGCGGGAGGGTCGCGCTGCCTAGCGTTGGGCGCATGCAGATGCGACGACTCGGTGACAGCGGCCTGGCGGTCTCGGTGGTGGGCCTGGGCACCAACAACTTCGGCATGAAGCTCGACCTCGAGCAGTCCCGCGAGGTGCTCGACGCGGCGCTCGACGAGGGCATCACCCTCATCGACACCGCCGACGCGTACGGCGAGTCCGAGGAGCGGATCGGGCAGCTGCTCGGGACCCGGCGCGACGACGTGGTGATCGCCACCAAGTTCGGCTCGCCGGTGCGCGACGGGCAGTCGAACGGCGCCGACTGGGACGCTCGCGCCTCGCGGCGCTACGTGCGCAAGGCGGTCGAGGGCTCGCTGCGGCGGCTGCGCACCGACTGGATCGACCTCTACCAGCTGCACCGCCCCGACCCGCTGACGCCGATCGACGAGACCCTGTCGGTGCTGAGCGACCTGGTGCGCGAGGGCAAGGTGCGCTACGTCGGGCACTCGAACTTCAGCGGCTGGCAGACGGCGGACGCCGAGTGGGTGGCGCGCACCGAGGGCCACGTGCGATTCGTCAGCGCGCAGAACGAGTACAGCCTGCTCGAGCGGGGCATCGAGACCGACCTCGTGCCCGCCCTGGAGCAGTACGGCATCGGCCTGCTGCCGTACTTCCCGCTGGCCAGCGGCCTGCTGACCGGCAAGTACCAGCGCGGCCAGGAGATCCCGAAGGGCAGCCGCATCGAGGCCTGGGGCATGAGCGACGCGCTCACCGACCGGGCGTTCGACGTCGTCGAGGGACTCACGAAGCTGGCCGACGACCGCGGCGTCCGGCTGCTCGACGTCGCGATCGGCGGCCTGGCGGCGCAGCCCGCGGTGTCGTCGGTGATCGCCGGCGCGACGTCGGCCGAGCAGGTGCGCTCGAACGTGCGGGCGGGGCAGTGGGAGCCCACCGCCGACGACCTGGCGGAGATCGACTCGATCACCCAGGGCGCGCGCGAGGTGTGAGCCGGGGGGCCGTCAGGCGACGGTCAGCGCGATGAGCACGACGTTCAGCGCGATGATGACCGCCGCCACGACGGCCCCCACCACGGTGGTTCGCCGGCGGTTCACCAGGTCGCCCATGACGTCGCGGCGCCGGCTGAGCAGCAGCAGTGGCACCAGCGCGAACGGGATGCCGAACGACAGCACCACCTGCGACAGCACGAGCGCGCGCGTGGGGTCGACGCCGACGGCCAGCACCACCAGCGCGGGTGCGAGCGTCAGCAGGCGCAGCGCGACGAGCGGCACGTGGCGGTGCAGGAACCCCTGCGTCACGACCTGCCCCGACAGCGTGCCCACGCTCGACGCCGCGAACCCCGACGCCAGCAGAGCCAGCGCGAACCCGAGCGCCGCGCCCTGGCCGAGCCGGTCGGCGAAGCCGGCGTGCGCGCCCTCGATGGTGTCGACGGCCGGCCCGTCGCCGTGCAGCACCTTCGCCGCCACGATCAGCATCGCCAGGTTCACCAGGCCGGCCAGCACCATCGCACCGACGACGTCGACCCGCTGGCTGCGCAGCAGGGCGTGCCGCTCGCGCTCGGTGTCGCGCTCGTAGCGGTCGTGCGTCAGGGCGCCGTGCAGGTAGATCGCGTGCGGCATGACGGTGGCGCCGAGCATGCCCGTCGCGAGCAGCACGCTGTCGACGCCGTCGAACCGCGGCGTCAGGCCCGAGGCGACGCCGCCCGGGTCGACGCCGCCGACGACGAGGGTGGCGAGGAAACCCAGCACGATCACCGACAGCAGGCCGATCACGGCCAGCTCGTACGGGCGGTGGCCGCGCTGCTGCAGCCCGAGCAGGGCGAAGGCGACGACGGCCGTGACCGTGCCGCCCACCACCAGCGGCAGGTCGAGCAGGATGTTGAGCGCGATGGCGCCGCCGACCACCTCGGCCAGGTCGGTCGCGATCGCCACCGCCTGCGCCTGCAGCCACAGCAGCCGCACCGTCAGCCGGGGGAAGTGGTCGCGACACAGCTGCGGCAGCGTGCGGCCGGTGGCGATGCCGGTCTTCGCCGACAGGTACTGGATGAGCATCGCCATGAGGTTGCTGACGACGACCACCCAGACGAGCAGGTAGCCGTACGTCGAGCCCGCGGTCACGTTCGTGGCGAAGTTGCCGGGGTCGACGTACGCGATCGCTGCGACGAAGGCCGGCCCGAGCAGCGGCAGGGGTCCGCGCACGTCCCGCGCCCGGGCCAGCCCGCTGCCTCGTTCGTGCACCCGCACCGCTCCCGTCGACCCGTCCACCCGTCGTCCTCGCTCGGGCCCATCCTGCCGGTGGCACCCGGCCGGGGCGCGCTGGCCCCGGCCGGGTGCTGGTGCGCCGTCGGCTAGCTGCCGGCGCTGGTCTTCACGTCGCCGTTCACGCCGGCCGGGAAGAAGCCGCCCTTCGTGGCCTTCTTCGGCGTCAGGTAGACGACGTTCAGCACCTGACCGGGGCTGCGGCTGAACGCGATGCCGTTCGCGTCGGTCGGGGTGACGTTCACCATCGACCCGTCGCGGCTGATGCTCTGGTCGAGGTCGGTCGGCCCGTCGAGCGAGTCGCGCGCCTTCGAGATGGCGTTCGCCGGGGTGGCGAGGCCCTTGGTGAAGAGCGCGCTCCGGATCGTGCCGGCGTGGTACGCCTCGACGGCCAGGATGCCCGCGGCGGCCTCGAGGTAGGTCTTGTTCGTGATGAGCGGGGCGGCGCCCTTGTACGCCGTGACGCCGACGTCCTCGAAGATGAAGGCGCCCAGCAGGAAGTTGTTCTCGTTGGCGAACGGGTCGAACTGCTGACCCGCCTTGATCAGCCCGGCGGCCTGCGCCGCTGCCGTGAAGCTGGTCTGCAGGTCGATCGCCGGGTGCGAGACGGCCGCCGAGCCGAGCGCCGTCCGCAGGAACTTCACGTGCGCCAGCTCGTCCTGGGCGATCTCGGTCGCCGTCTGCTGGATCTGCTTCGAGGTGAACGGCACCTTCTTGCCGCCCTTGACCCCGCCCTGCGTGCCCTTGCCGGTCTGCAGCGACGCGGCGATGCCGGTGCCGTAGACGGCGTAGTGGTAGAACTCCGCCTCCAGGTACTCGAGGTTGAGGGCGAAGTTCAGCACCGCCCCGTCGCTCGGAGCCGCCGCTGCGGCGCTGCGGGTGGCGGCGCCGGCCGGCTCGGCCAGCAGGCCGATGCCGCTGACGGCGCCCACCGTGCCGAGGCCCGCCAGGCCCGCGGACTTCAGGAAGACCCGGCGGTCCGCCTCGTTCTCGGCGCTGCGGCCGATCATGTCGCGTACTACTCGCTTGCCGAACATCCGTGCTCCTCGAGGAGTGTGGTGCATGGTGCGAGCGGCGCCGTCGGCTCACGAGCAGGGTCGGCCGCGTCACGCGCGGGGAGTCGTGCGATACCCGTTCGGAGCAGCGACGGGTGCGGATCGCCGTCAGTTGCGTGACCTGACGTGACGCGCTGCGACGGCGGACGCGCGTGCGTTCGCGCTCGTCGCGAGGCAGGATCAGCGGATGGACGATCTGACGACGGCGTTGGACACCGACCTCCTGCTGCTGGACGACCAGCTGACGGACGCCGACCGCGCGGTGCGCGACCGGGTGCGCGGGTTCGTCGACGGCGCCCTGCTGCCGGTGATCAACGACTACTGGGAGCGGGCCGAGTTCCCGTTCGACCTGGTGCCCGCGTTCGCCGCCCTGAACGTGGCCGGCCTGGCGATCGAGGGGTACGGCTGCCCGGGCATGTCGCGGCTGGCGGCCGGTCTGGTGAGCGTCGAGCTCTCGCGCGGGGACGGGTCGTTCAACACGTTCTCCGGCGTGCACTCCGGGCTCGCCATGGGCTCGATCGCGATGCTCGGCAGCGAGGAGCAGAAGCAGCGCTGGCTGCCGGCGATGGCGCGGCTGGAGCAGGTCGGGGCCTTCGGGCTCACCGAGCCCGACCACGGGTCCGACTCGGTGGCGCTCTCGACGACCGCCCGCCGCGACGGCGACTCGTGGGTGCTCGACGGCCGCAAGCGCTGGATCGGCAACGCGTCCTGGGCGGACCTGGTGATCGTGTGGGCCCGCGACGAGGCCGACGGGCAGGTGAAGGGGTTCGTCGTCGAGCGGCCGGACGGCGACCCGCCGGGCTACTCGACCACCCTCATCACCGGCAAGATCGGCAAGCGCGCGGTCTGGCAGCCGGACGTCGTGCTCGACGGCGTCCGCGTGCACGACGACAACCGTCTGGCCGAGTGCCACTCGTTCAAGGACGTCAACCGGGTGCTGAGCGCGACCCGCGCCGGCGCCGCGTGGGAGGCCCTCGGGCACGCGATCGCCTGCTACGAGATCGCCCTGACGTACGCGAAGCGCCGCGAGCAGTTCGGTCGACCCATCGCCGGGTTCCAGCTGGTGCAGATGAAGCTCGCCGAGATGCTCACCGCCGTCACGCACCTGCAGCTGCTCTGCTACCGGATGGCGACCCTGCAGGAGACGGGTCGGCTGACCGGCCCGATGGCCTCGATGTCCAAGCTGACCGCCGCGCGGATGGCCCGGCAGGTGGCGCTCGACGCCCGAGACGTCATGGGCGGCAACGGGTTGCTGCTCGAGCACCACGTCGCGCGGCACCTCACCGACATGGAGGTCGTCTACACCTACGAGGGCACCGACCACGTGCAGGCGCTGATCCTCGGCCGCGAGGCGACGGGCATCTCGGCCTTCACCTGAGTCAGGGCAGGGGCTCGGTCGGGCAGTCGCGCAGCACGCGCGCCATGGCCCCGCGCTCGGCCGGCGTCACCCACAACCGGTACCGCAGCTTGACCGACACCTGGCGCGCCACGTAGGCGCAGCGGGCGGCCCGCCGCGGCGGCAGCCAGGTGGCGGCGTCGCCGTCGCCCTTGGCCTGGTTGGTGGGTCCGTCGACGGCCAGCAGGTTGCGCGGGTCGTTGGCGAAGCGCTGCCGCAGGCTCGGCGTCCACTGCTGCGCCCCGGTCTGCCAGGCGTCCGACAACGCCACCACGTGGTCGATCTGGACCGCCTGCGACGTCTGCTCGCCGCGCACGAAGCGGATCGTCGAGCCGGTGTACGGGTCGTGCAGGGTGCCGCTGACCACGACGCAGCCCTGCGTGCCGGGGCGGTACCGCTCGCCGTCGAGGTCGCGGCGCAGCACGTCGTCGCGGGTGTCGCAGCCGTTGCCGTCGACGTCGGCCCACGCGGGCCCGAACGCGGCGCGGGAGTAGCCGGTGCGCGCGGCCCGACCCTTCACGACGAGCTTCGACACCGCGTCGACCGCCGGCACGTCGGGCACCGGCGCCAGCCCGCGGTCGGCCGCGGCCGTGCACCCGGCGGGCAGCAGCAGCGCCAGGACGGCGAGGAGGGGGAGGGCGCGGCGCACCGGACGATCCTGCCCGATGCCGGTCAGCGCGAGACGCTGACCCGCTGGGCTCCGGATCGCTTCCCGTCGTGCACCTTGGTCGCGTCGACGGCGACCCGCAGCGAGCCGCTCTGCACGAGCGTCACCCGTGCGCTCCACGCGCCGCCGCTGCCGGCGCGCACGTGGCCGATCGTCGTCCAGACCGACGACCCGGACGGCTTGAACTGCACCCCGAGCCGCTCGCCGTCCAGCCCGGTGCGGCGCCTGCCGGTGAAGAGCGTCTTGGTGGCGGTGCCGCTGGCGGTGAACGCCTGGCCCGCCGTCGTCGCCTTCTTCGACAGCTGCATCGTGAGCCGCGTCGGCGCCGCCTTGATCGTCAGGGCCGAGACGGCGACGAACTGCGGGTGCCCCGAACCGTCGGTGCCGGCGCCGTCCGACGCGCCGCGGGAGTCGACGAGGGTCAGCGTCGACTGCACCGTGTACCGGCCGGTGACGTGCTCGCCGGCCTGCGCGCACACGTGCAGCCGCACGGTCGGTCGGCGGGTGCCGGTGCCGGTGGCCGTCGCGGTGGCGTCCTGCACCGTGGCCGCGTCGTCGCCCCACGCCGTGACGTCGAGCCGCCAGCGCACGCCCGCGCCCGGTCGCACGGTGGTCGGCAGTGCGTAGGTCGCGCACGCCGAGGTGACCGTCGTGGTCACGGGTCGCACCGAGACGCGGGCCGCGGCCTGTGCGGGCACGGCGGTCCCGACGACAGCGGCCGCCACGGCGAGGGCGGTCAGGGCGCGGCGCAGCACACCCTGTGCGTCGGTGCGTCGACGCGCGGACCTGATGCGACCCCACCCGTCCGGCCCAGAACATTTCCTTGACCTCGGAAAGAAAAGAACGCTAGCGTCCCGCCTCGTGCCCACTCCGGACATCTCGGTCACCCCCGGTGCCGCCCGCCTGCTCGCCCTGCTCGTCGCCCACGACGGCCTGTCGCGTGCCGAGCTCACCGAGCGCTCGGGCCTGACCCCCGGCGCCGTCACGAAGGCCCTCAGCCCGCTGATCGCCTCCGGGCACGTGCGCGAGCTCGCGCCGCAGGCCCCGGCCGGCCGGGGTCGACCGCGGGTGCCGCTCGCGCTGGTGGCCGACCGCGAGCACGTGCTCGGGGTGAAGGTGACGCACGAGGAGGTCGTGGGCGTGCGCACCGACCTGCGGGCCCAGGTGCTGGACGTCGTCACCGAGCCGCTGGCGGAGCCGTCCGTCGCGGCCGTGGTGGACGCCGTGACCCGGATCGCGCGGGCGCTCGGCGGGCCCGGCGTCCACCGGCTCGGGGTGGCGGTCTCGGGCGACGTCGACAGCGCGCACGGCACGGTGCGCTACTCGCCGTTCCTCCGCTGGCGCGACGTGCCGCTCGGCCGGCTGCTCGCCGAGGCCACCGGGCTGTCGGTGGTGCTCGAGCACGACGTCCGCGCGCTGGCCCACGAGGAGCGGCTGCTGGGGGCGGGGCGGGGCCTGCGCGACTTCGCGGTCGTCACGATCGGCACCGGCATCGGCTGCGCCCTCGTCGTCGACGGGTCACCGGTGCCCGGGGCGTTCGGCGTCGCCGGCGAGCTCGGCCACGTGGTGGTCGACCGTCAGGGGCCGCCGTGCACCTGCGGCTCGCGCGGCTGCCTGGAGGCAGTGGCCTCGACCGCCGCGCTGGAGCGGGCGCTGCACGAGGCGGTGGGCGAGCCGGTCGACGTCGTCCGCGGGGCGCACCTCGCCGCCACCGGTCACGCCGCGGCCGCCCGCTGCTTCGTCGACGCCGGCGACGCGATCGGCGCGGGCATGGCGGCGGTCGCCAACCTCTTCGGGCCGCAGCGCATCGTTATCACCGGCGAGGGCCTCGACACCGGCCTGCTGCTGCCCGCCGCCGCCACCGACCGCTTCCGCCAGCAGGTGTTCGGCGCGGCCGGCCGGTGCGAGCTGGTCTTCCGCCCGCTGCCCTTCCAGCAGTGGGCCTCCGGCGCGGCGGCGGTCGCCGTCAACCGCGCCCTGCAGCCGGTGGGCACCACCACCGGCACCGTCACCGGCCGCCCCGACGACGAGGCGGCCGAACCCACGAAGGAGCTGCAATGAGGCACCTCACCCCTCGAGCCGCGGGGAGGTCGCGCCGTCGCGTGGTCGCCGTCGTGGCCGCCGCGCTCGTCGCCGCCCCCGCAGCGGTCGGTGCCGGCGTGCTGTCGGCCGGCGCGTCGTCCGGACCGGCGGCGCCTGCGTCGCACGTCGACCTGTCGAAGGTCTACTCGGTGGCCGACGACGGGCCCTACCGGGGATGGAGCAGCTGGAGCATGCAGTCCAGCCACTACCCCGGCCTGAACGACGAGAACGACTACCAGTGGTTGACCGAGCGCAACGTGCTCGCGCAGGCGAAGGCGCTCGCCCGCACCCTGAAGCCGTACGGCTACGACCACGTGAACATCGACGCCGGCTGGTGGTCCGACTTCACCTGGAAGCCCGGCTACGACGCGCACGGCCGGCAGACCCCGAACGCCCAGCGCTTCCCACGGGGCATGGCGCCGGTCGCGGCCGACGTCCACCGCCTGGGCCTGAAGGCGGGCATCTACCTGCCCGTCGGCCTCGAGAAGCCGGCCTACGACGACGGCGACTACCCGATCGCCGGCGCCCCTGGGTGCTCGACGCACGACATCGTCTACTCCGACAAGCGCACGACGAACGGCTGGGACAGCTCGTACAAGATCGACTTCGAGAAGCCGTGCGCGCAGAAGTACGTCGACAGCCAGGCCGCCGAGATCGCCGGGTGGGGCTACGACCTGCTGAAGCTCGACGGCGTCGGACCCGGCTCGGGCAAGAGCGGTGACCAGTACGACAACCGGGCCGACGTCGAGGCGTGGCACGAGGCGATCGCCCGCACCGGCCGCGACGTGCAGCTCGAGGTGTCGTGGTCGCTCGACAAGGGCGCGATCGACACCTGGCAGGACGCCGCCGACGGGTGGCGCATCGACACCGACGTCGAGTGCTACTGCGACACGCTCGTCAGCTGGACCAACAGCGTCGACGACCGGTTCGCCGACGCGCCGTCCTGGGTGCGCTACGCCGGCAAGGGCGGCTGGAACAACCTCGACTCGCTCGACGTCGGCAACGGCCGCATGGACGGGCTCACCGACGACGAGCGCCGCTCGTACGCCACGCTCTGGGCGATCAGCGCCGCGCCGCTCTACACCGGCGACGACCTCACGAAGCTCGACCGGCTGGGCAGGCAGTTGCTCACCAACCGGGAGGTGCTCGCCATCGACGCGCAGGGCCGAGCCGCCAGCCCCGTCGTGCCCAAGGCGCTGCAGCAGGTGTGGCGCGTGCAGAACGCCGACGGCAGCTGGACCGTCGCGCTCTTCAACCTCGACCGCCAGCCGGCGCACGTGCAGGCCCGCTGGTCGGACGTCGGGTTCGCCGGCCCCGCACGTGTCCGCGACGTGTGGTCGGGTCGCTCGCTCGGCCGGTTCGCCGGCGGCTGGTCGGCCGACGTCCCAGGGCACGGCGTCCGGCTGCTCAACGTGCGGCCCGAGGCGACGCCGGTCACCGTCCAGGCCGAGTCGAGCACCTCGACCCTAGTCGGCGGCGCGAAGGTCGGCGGGTGCGACGGGTGCGCCGGTGGCCTGAAGGTCGGCGACATGGGGGAGGGTGACTCGGTCACCCTGCACGGGTTCCACGTGGCCCGGGCCGGCACCTACGCCGTCACCGTCTCCTACGTCGACGCCTCGAACGGCCGCGACGTCGGCATCGCCGTGGACGGCGGCGCGGTGCAGAAGGTGCGGCTGGGCGCCGGCGACGACGACCGCTGGGACCGCCCGCAGTCGACCACCCTGCACCTGCCGCTGCGAGCCGGCGAGAACAGCATCACCTTCAGCAACGTGGGTGGGTACACGCCGGACGTCGACCAGGTGACCGTGCAGCGCGTCAGCTGACCGCCGCCGATCGGCACCGACGGCCTCGTCCCGACCGGGGCGGGGCCGTCGTCCGCTGCGGGTCAGGCGCCGACGTAGGTCGCGAGGTGCTGGCCGGTGAGGGTCGAGCGGTCGGCGACCAGGTCGGCGGGGGTGCCCTCGAAGACGACGCGGCCGCCGTCGTGCCCGGCGCCGGGGCCGAGGTCGATGACCCAGTCGGCGTGCGCCATCACCGCCTGGTGGTGCTCGATGACGATCACCGACGCGCCGCCGTCGACCAGGCGGTCGAGCAGGCCGAGCAGCTGCTCGACG
Source organism: Angustibacter aerolatus (assembly GCF_054776675.1). NCBI lineage: Bacteria > Bacillati > Actinomycetota > Actinomycetes > Kineosporiales > Kineosporiaceae > Angustibacter > Angustibacter aerolatus. The sequence goes on along the minus strand of NZ_BAAHBM010000003.1, from coordinate 45,096 downwards.
TCGGCGAGGTGCAGTCCGGCGGTCGGCTCGTCGAGCACGTAGACGCTGCCCCTGCCGGCCATGTGCGTCGCCAGCTTCAGCCGCTGCCGCTCGCCACCGGACAGCGTGGTGAGCGGCTGGCCGAGCGCCAGGTAGCCGAGGCCGACGTCGGCGAGCCGGGTGAGGACGGCGTGCGCGGCGGGAGTGCGCGCCTCGCCGTCCGCGAAGAACGCCTCCGCCTCGGTGACCGACATCGCCAGCACCTCGCTGATGTCGCGGCCGCCGAGGTGGTGCTCGAGCACCGACGCCTCGAACCGCTTGCCGCCGCACTCCTCGCACGTGGTGGCCACCCCGGCCATCATCGCCAGGTCGGTGTAGACGACGCCGGCACCGTTGCAGGTGGGGCAGGCTCCGGCCGAGTTCGGGCTGAACAGCGCGGGTTTCACGCCGTTCGCCTTCGCGAAGGCCTTGCGGATCGGCTCCAGCAGGCCGGTGTAGGTGGCGGGGTTGCTGCGCCGCGAGCCGCGGATCGCGCTCTGGTCGACCGACACCACGCCGTCGCCGCCGGAGACGGAGCCGTGGATGAGCGAGCTCTTGCCCGACCCGGCCACGCCGGTGACGACGCACAGCACGCCGAGCGGCACGTCGACGTCGACGTCCTGCAGGTTGTGGGCGGTGGCGCCGCGGATCTCCAGGGACCCGCTCGGGGTGCGCACCTCCGGCTTGAGCGTGGCCCGGTCGTCGAGGTGCCGACCGGTGACGGTGCCGCTGGTGCGCAGCCCGTCGACGGAGCCCTCGTAGCAGACCGTGCCGCCGGCGGAGCCTGCTCCGGGGCCGAGGTCGACGACGTGGTCGGCGATCGCCATCACCTCGGGCTTGTGCTCGACGACGAGCACCGTGTTCCCCTTGTCGCGCAGGCGGAGCAGCAGCTCGTTCATCCGCTGCACGTCGTGCGGGTGCAGGCCCGTCGTCGGCTCGTCGAACACGTAGGTGACGTCGGTCAACGACGAGCCGAGGTGCCGGATCATCTTGACCCGCTGGGCCTCGCCGCCGCTCAGCGTGCCGGCCGGTCGCTCGAGCGCGAGGTAGCCGAGCCCGATGTCGACGAACGAGTCGAGCGTCTGCAGCAGCGAGGTGAGCAGCGGTGCCACCGACGGCTCGTCGAGGCCGCGCACCCACCGTGCCAGGTCGCTGATCTGCATGGCGCACGCCTCGGCGATGTTGAGGCCGTCGACGCGGGACGAGCGAGCTGCCTCGCTGAGCCGCGTGCCGTCGCAGTCCGGGCAGGTCGTGAACGTCACCGCCCGCTCGACGAACGTGCGGATGTGCGGCTGCAGCGACTCGACGTCCTTCGACAGCATCGACTTCTGCAGCTTGGGGATGAGCCCCTCGTAGGTGAGGTTGATGTTGTCGACCTTGATCTTGGTCGGCTCCTTGTGCAGCAGGTCGTCGAGCTCGCGCTTCGTGTAGTCGCGGATCGGCTTGTCGGGGTCGAGGAACCCGGAGCCGGTGAAGATGCGGCCGTACCAGCCGTCCACGCTGTAGCCGGGCACCGTGATCGCGCCCTCGGCCAGCGACTTCGAGTCGTCGAACAGCTGGGTCAGGTCGATGTCGTTCACCGCGCCGCGCCCCTCGCAGCGCGGGCACATGCCGCCGAGCACCTCGAAGCTGCGGCGCTCCTTGGTGGTGCGGCCGCCGCGCTCGACGGTGACGGCGCCGGCCCCGCTGATCGACGCCACGTTGAACGAGAAGGCCTGCGGCGAGCCGATCTGCGGCTGGCCGAGCCGGCTGAACAGGATGCGCAGCATCGCGTTGGCGTCGGTCGCGGTGCCGACGGTCGATCGGGGGTCGGCACCCATCCGTTGCTGGTCGACGATGATCGCGGTGGTCAACCCGTCGAGGACGTCGACGTCCGGCCGAGCGAGCGTCTGCATGAAGCCCTGCAGGAACGCGCTGTAGGTCTCGTTGATCAGGCGCTGCGACTCGGCCGCGATGGTGCCGAACACCAGCGAGCTCTTGCCCGAGCCCGACACCCCCGTGAACACCGTCAGCCGGCGCTTCGGCAGCTCGACGCTCACGTCGCGCAGGTTGTGCTGGCGCGCGCCGTGCACGCGGATCAGATCGTGCGTGTCGGCGGCGTGCGGTGCGCTCATGGCCCACACCGTAGGCGAGTCGCGGCGCCCGGCACTTCTTCGTTCCTGCTCGGGCGGGCACGACGACGGCCCCGCCACCCGGTGAGGGGTGGCGGGGCCGTCAGCTCGGCGCCCGAGAGCGCCTGGGGGACTAGCTGATCACTCGCGGCCGCGGTTCGTGGTGGCCTCGGTGTCGGAGTCCAGGTCGATGTGCTCCTGGCTGACATCCTCGGTCACGGTGCGCTGCTCGGTGACCTCCTCGGTGCCGAGGCGCACGCGCTCGACCGGCACGGTCTCCTTGTTCACGGTGACCCGCTCCTCGGTCAGCGTGACCTCGTGCTCCTCCTCCGACAGCTCGGGGCCGGCGGTCGCGTTCCCGCGGTTGGCGTCGGTGATCGGCTCGCGCTCGAGCCGCACCTCCTCGCGGGTGACCGGCACGGTGACGGTCTGCTGCTCGGTGGTGACGTACTTGCGCAGGCGGGCCTTGCCGGCGGCGACGCGCTCGGTGCCCACGTTGAGGTGCTGCTCGCTGCGGGTCATCGCGTCGTCGGTCGTGGGGCCGGAGGTGTCGTGACCCTCGGTGCCGTGCTCGTTGCGGTCGTCGAGGCCCTGGCCCTGACCGGCGGCGTAGCCGTTGCCGGCCGCGTAGCCCTCGCCGCCGACGTTCGCGTCACCGGAGACACCGGCGGTCGAGTCGAAGGCGTCGCTCATGCCGTAGTAGGTGTAGAGCTCGCGCTCCTCCTCCGGCGACAGGTGACCGTCGGCCGCCACGTTCGGGGCGTCCTTGATCTTGTCCTTGGTGAACGGCACGTCGATGCGCGCGTCGCCGCCGTCGTCCTGGAGGTTCGCCTCGCGCAGCGGCACGAAGGACTCGTTGGTGCCGAAGAGGCCGGTGTTGACGGTGGCCCAGGCCACGTCACCGGTCTGGTCGTCGAGGTAGATGTCGCCGGCCTTGCCGATCTTGTCGCCCGTCGAGGAGTAGACGGTGGCGCCCTTGAGTCGGTCGGCCTGCTCGTGGTTGATCATGCGCGCTCCTGTGGTCTCGGTGTCGTCGCGGCGTGGTGCGCCGCATGTGGCCGTGGTCCGACCGTGCCTTGCCTTACAGCAGAAGGCGATAGAGGCCAGACTGCCCCCGTCCGTGGCATGCGCAACTTGAACCGGTGGCCCGTTTCGCCCGACCTGTCGCAGACCGGCCGCGCTGCGGCGGTGTCGGACGGGATGCGCACCCGAGGGTGCACAATGGACGTCGGAGGGGAGCCACGTGGCAGCAGCACCGAGCACGGCGTCGAGCAGGGGGTCCCTCGACCGCGCGCTGATCGTGCGCACGGCGGTCGAGTACGTCGACGCGCACGGGGTGGCCGATCTGTCGATGCGCCGGCTCGGCCAGCAGCTCGGCGTCGAGGCCATGTCGCTGTACCGCTACGTCGCCGGCCGCGAGGACCTGCTCGACGCCGTCGTCACCGAGGTCATGACCGCCGTCGACCTCGACCCGCACGAGCGGCTCGGCCCGGCCGACGGCTGGCAGGCGTTCCTGCAGCGCATGGCGCACCAGGTGCGCGACGTCGCGCTCGCGCACCCCAAGGTCTTCCCCCTGGTGGCGACCCGCAGCCCCGACGCGCCCTGGCTGCGCCCGCCGCTGCGCACGCTGTCGACCGTCGAGACGTTCCTCGAGGCGCTGATCAGCCGCGGCGTCGACGACGCGACGGCGGTGCGCATGTACCGCACGTTCTCCAGCTTCCTGCTCGGTCACCTGCTGCTCGCCGTCTCGGCGGTCGGCGCATCGACCGCGCCGGCCGAGGAGCCGCTCATCGAGCGGACGGCGGAGGCCGTCACCGACGACCACGGCGACCCGCTGCCCGACGCGCCCCCGCCCGAGGAGCGGCTGCCCGGGTTGCCCAACCTGCAGCGCCTCGAGCCGATGCTCGCCGAGGACCGCACCGCCGAGGAGTTCGAGGAGTCGCTCGACGCGCTGCTGCAGCGCCTCGAGCTGCTGGTGCCCTAGGGCCTCATGCCGGCGGGATGCCGCCCTGCTCGTTCACCAGGCGCGCCAGCTCGGCGAGCTTGACGTTGCGGTCCTGCGACGTCGACGACAGGAGCTCCCACGCCTGCTCGCTCGTCAGCTGCTGCATCGCCATGAGGATGCCGATGGCCTGCCCGATCTCACCGCGCGACTCCAGCGCGCGCTCCAGGTTCGCGACCTTGCCCTCGAGGTCGAGGATGCGCTGCTCCCGGTCGGGGGTCTGCCCGTCCGCCACCGTCTGCTCCGCCATGCCGTCCCGTCGTCCGCACCCGCGACGCCGTGACCGGCGCTCGAAGGAGGATACGACGACAGCCTTACCGTGTAAACGCAGCAGCTGGAGGGGCTACCGGCGGGCCACCAGCTCGGGGCCGAGCAGCTGCTCGGCGATCGCCAGGATCTCCGCGTCGGGCACCTCGCGCTCGCGCAGCTGCGCCAGCGCCGCGGCGTACACCTGCGACGGCGCCTGCAGCTCGAGGGGGATGCCGTCGGGGTCGCGGAAGTTCAGGTGGTGACCCAGCGGCGTGTCCTGCACCGGGGTGAAGGTCACGCCGGCCGCCTTCAGGCGCTCCTGCCAGGCCACCAGCGCGTCCCGGCTGTCCGCCGTCAGGCCGATGTGGTCCATGCCGGTGTTGGTCTCGCTGAAGGGCCGGCCGGTCCCCTCGGGGTGCCGCACGATCGAGATCGTGAACCCGCTCGGGTTGTGCATGAGCACCCGAGCCGGCCCGCTGTCGAGCACCGCCAGGAACCCCAGCACCTCGGTGTAGAACCGTTCGCTCGCATCGAGGTCGGTGACGCTCAGCGAGAAGTGGTTGACGCCTGCGAATGTCGGCACGATCGGCCTCCTGCACGTCGGTGACGGGTGCTCGTCATCGTGCTCCGGCCGGACGCCGCACCGCCAGGAACTCGGCGCAGACGCCCTCAGCGCCGGTCCGTCGACGACACGCGTCGCACCTCGTCGACGACGTCGTCGAACAGCTCGGGCGGGACGGCGTGGCCCATGCCCGGGTGCAGCACGAACCTGGCCCCGGGGATGCGCGCGGCCGTGTCGCGCCCGCCCTGCCAGCGGATCAGCGGGTCGTCGCGGCCGGCGATCACCACGGTCGGCGCGGTGATGCCCTCGAGGCGGGGGTAGTCGTGGGCGCGGCCGGCCGCGAGCTGGCGCTGGGTGGTCGACGGGTCGCGCGGGCTGCGACGGTGGCTGGTGCGCGCCGCCTCCCGGGCCCAGGCCTCGGGGAACGGGTAGCCGGGGGAGGCGATGGCCCGGTAGATGGCGACCAGCGCCTCGACCTGCTCGTCGTCCGAGGGGCCGGGCCGGATGCCGCCCAGCGTGCGGAACACCCCGGGTCTGATGTACCGCAGCGTGCGCAACGGTCCCGAGTCGACCGGCAGGCCCGCGACGCTGATCAGCGAGCGCACCCGCTGCGGCTCCTCCATCGCGAGGGCCTGCGCGAGCCCCGCGCCCATCGACCCGCCCATGACGTGCGCGCTGCTCCAGCCGACGGCGTCCACGACCGCGAGCGCGTCGTCCAGCATGTCGCGTGCCGTGTACGTCGGCGGAACCCTGCCGAGCAGGGCCTTCCACGGGTTCGGACGCCGCACCGGGTCGAAGTGCGTCGACAGCCCGGTGTCGCGGTTGTCGAACCGGACGACGGCGAACCCCGCACGTACCAACCGGTCGACCAGCTCGTCGGGCCACCAGACCATCTGGAAGTCGAGGCCCATCACCAGCAGCAGGGGCTCGCCGGCTGACAGGTCACCGAAGGCCTCGTAGGCGATCCGCACGTCGCCGTTCTCCGCGTACCGCACGTCGTCGTCCGGCATCGGGCGCCCCTCTCGTCAGCAACTGCGAACGACGTTAGCAGTTATAGTGACGTCGTGGCCAGGGACGAGCGAGCAGCAGGACGACGCGGGCCCGCGCCGGCCCTGTCGGTGACAGCCGTCGCCGCAGCCGCGGTCGAGCTGGCCGACGCCGGCGGGCTCGTCGCCGTGACCATGCGCTCGCTCGCGACGGCGCTGGGTGTCAGCGCCCCCGGCCTCTACCGCTACGTCACCTCGCGCGACGACCTGATCGGCCACGCCGTCGACCAGGTGTCGACCGAGCTGCAGCACCCGGAGCCCAGCGGCGACTGGTTGCACGACCTCGTCGACGTCGCCCGCCAGCAGCGCGCCCTGTTCGCCGCGCACCCCTGGCTGATCGAGGCCGAGCGCTCGCTGCGGGTGCTCGGACCGCACGTGCTCGACCACCTCGACTGGGGCCTCGCCGTCCTGACCGACCTCGACGTGCCCGCGAGCCGCAAGATGGAGGCCATCGCCCTCGCCAACGGCGTCGCCGCCCTCTTCGCCACGAACGGCAGCTCGCTCGGGCCGGAGGCCTTCGCGCAGCTGGGTCCTGCGCGGCACGTTCACCTCACGGCACTCTTCGCCGCGGCTGCCCCCGCCCCGCCGTCCGACGACCTGTTCGAGCGCGTGCTCAGCGGCGTCCTGCGCGGGGTGCTCGGGCCGGCCTGAGCGCCGCTCGTCGGTGGGCCCCGTGGGGATCGAACCCACAACCCGCGGAGTTGGTTCGCCCCCGCACGGAGGCGTCTCGGAGGGGCGTTCTGAGCACGAATTGACCCTGGTCGCCTGCGGTCCTCGGGGGCCGCCCTGGCTGCACGTGTCCTGCCACGTGTCCTGCTGGCAGCCCAGACGAAGCAGCCCTGACCGGTGCACCAACACCGGCCAGGGCCTCGACCGAACCCCTTGGCGAGAAGGAGCACGATCGTGCCCGAGAGCATGCAGTACCCGGACCGCCGGCTCGACGCCGGCCCCGTCCCGCACCTCCTGCGCGTCACCCAGCGCGGCGCCGACCTGGTACTGGACCGCTGGCTGGCGGCCTGGCAGTCGTCGACCGTCGCTCGGCCAAGTGGCCACCGCCCCTGGTGCGTCCGGACGGCACACGCTGCCGGCGACGCGCGCTGCGTCGGTGAGGCGCTGGAGCCGGCGGGCGAGCTCGGGCTGTGGCTGGTTGACCGCACCGCCGGCCCACGCCTCGCGGTCGACACGACTGGCTGCGACCTCTCGCTGTGGGAGGCGCGCGGGTTGGCAAGCTCGGCGTTGACGCTGCTCGCGTGTGCCGTGGCGGCTGGTGAGCGGATCGCAGCATGACGCGGGGGAGGTGCAGCACAGCTGAGCCGATGAACGGACAGCGGAGCACAAGAGCGCATCGGAGCGGCGGGTCAAGGGGGGGCGAAGCCATCGCGTAGCGACGCCGCAGGCGCCCTTGATGCGGTGTGGAGAGGCGCGGATGCTCGGCGGGCCGGTCGGCGGCGGAAGAACACTGACACGCACCGGTGCCTAGGGTCGCGTCTTGAGCGAGTGCGTGGTTCCAGGGCGCCCGGCCCGGTCCGAGGGGAATGGCGAAGGTGACGGTCGAGTACCCGGAGATGCGACTGGAGGTCATCTCCGCTCTCAGATCGCTCGCTGACCCAGCACACCAACGGAGCCGCTGGGGTGTGTGGGAAGAGGGCGTCAGCTACTACGACGACTTGGACCTCTGCGTGCATGTCCTCTACGACGACTGCGAGGTGCTTCCTGATCCCAGGCGGGCCCTTGGTGCGGTCCTTCGGCCGGCGGACGTTCCGTCTTTGCAGGCTCTCTATGTGGTGCTCGATCCTCTGCTCACCAGGCTCGGAGATCGACCGGACGCCGACTACATGGCGGAACCTGCGTGGCCCGCGGTCGTTCAGGCGGCGCAGCTGGCCCTGCGCGAGCTCGAGGAGTCCGACGCTCAGGCGGGGGCGGGCTCGCTCGGTCGTGAAGACGGCACGCAGGGGAGCTGACGGCGCCTCGCGGCACAGTCTGTTGCGAGGCCGGCACGGCGGGCAACGTTGGGCGGTGCCAGGTGGGACGGTCGTCCGCGCTGGGCGTGGCGCCTCAGGCGGGTCTTCTCTCGGGGAGGCCCGCCGTTTTGCGTGGCGGACCGGGCGTGGGGGCGGGGTGGGTGCGCGTAGGCGCGAAGCGCCGGAGCGCGGGCCCCGCCTCGACCCCACGTCAGGGCCGCTGCGCCGGCGAAGCCGGCGCCTTGAGCCAGTAGAGAAAGTTCTCCCGGCCGCTCTGTGCGTGTCCGAGAGGGCGGTGGAGCGGGGGGGATCATTTCTTGACCCTCTGGCGGGCGACTCACTGTTGTCTTGTTGATTGGTGTTTCGTCACGCGAACGGGCATCTGCGACCGGCCCATCAGCCTGCAGCGGTCACAACTGCTCTCGGGCTTGTTACCGCCCTTGCGAAGGTACGTGGCTATCAGTCCGGAGGTTCGATCACGGAGTCAACCCACTCCGGATCGTCGTTGAACAACAGGCCTTGGACCTCGCCAACAATCTCAGTACCGGCGAATTGACGGCTTACCTCGTCTGCGGGCGCGTCACCCACTCTTATGCTCGCGAGCACGTGCACCTTACCGTCGGCGACCCAGGCGTCGTAACTACCGCCGGCGGGCAGAGGCTCGAGTAGGCGGTCCGTGTCTGTCGCTCGATACACGTAGATGGCCCACTGCTCATCACTTTCGTTCTCAGGTATCGCCCAAGCGGCGGACCATACATATGACGAATCGTTGATTCCGTCATAGTGCGACTTCAGTTCTATGGCGTGAGTCGAGATGGTCACGCCTAGACCATCGGCACTAGCTGGCCGGCCTTGAGGGTAGGGCGTGCGTCGCTGGGCACGGCTGACGCCGAAGGTCACCCGTTGCCCGGCTCCGCGCACCATCGGTCAAGTCCATTACGCCGTCTGACCGGACCTCCTGTGCCAAGGTTGCACGGTGCCCGACTTCAACCTGCAGTTCAATCCAGCGACATCGCTCGATGAAGCGTCCTCACGCATGTTTGCGCTGACCGCCTCCAGCGATCCGGGAACTCGCGGTCCCCGGCGCTCACTGCATGCCCTAGCGCGAGCGCTTAAAGTCGAAGTCGACTCCAACGCCGTCGTTGCTGTGGTCGGTGGGCAGATCGCCGCGGCCCTCGGCGTCGACTGGCGTTTGGGGCGGGAGTATGTCGGGTACCGCGTGACGCTGCGGGGCATGAATGCTCTTCTTCATGGCGCGTCGGTAAACTTCGCTCAGCTCTCTACCTCGCGAGAGGTAACCACTAACGAGGCGCTCAAGCAGGCGGCTATCGCCATGCCATGGTTCCGTGCTGCAGAACGCAAACAGGAAGCGGTTGACCGTCTCACCGCCCTCTCGGGCGTGCCCCAGTACAAACTGGGGAATGGCGGAAAGGAGTACGCGCAAACCTTCCTGGACATCGCCCGGCGCTTCGCGCCTCACCTACTTGACCAGAAGCGCACCAAGCACGAGTGGGCTGCCACACTAGCTCAAGAATTTGAGGTTCCGTGGAGTCCTGCTGCAGTGTCCACGGAGGGAACGGTCACCAAGGAGGGTCTCAACCTCATCTTGGCTGGTGTGGAGCGTCGCGCTCACGTGACGTCGGCTGGTTGGGCGTCGGCAGCCGAGGAAGGCGCCGCGCTGGTCCGCGCTCTTGGCCAAGAACTCTCGGACCGCTGGGACGGCCGCGAAAGCGTTACCTGGATGCGCGAGAACGGGTCCAGGCAATGGCGGCAAACCGAGTGGTTTGGCTGGTATTTTGAGGAAAAAGTCCGCGCCATCCTGAATGATAGGTGGCCAACGCCCCCTGTCGGCGGGCCGCGCGTCAAGTATGGATCGACGTTTTTCGACTACGCGTCACCGACGCGCGTATGGGACGCAAAAGCCCATACGGCTCAGCAAGTATCCGTTCCCCCGGACGGGAGGGCGCCGCGGAACGGGAGCAAGTTCGCGTGGCTAAATGACTCTGAGGCCGTCCGCGCGTGCGTTGCGGACCAGGGGCTTGGCTTTATAATAATTGATGGCCTCGCTGGCATGGACCAGACCGGAGCTTTCCAGGCTTGGCACACACAATACGGGCTGTCCGCAGGTGAGCCTCTTAGTGGTTATGCCGCCTCAACCGGCAGACCGCGGGTCCGCAAGACCTGGTGGGCCCCGACCGTTTTACGCTGCATCTGGGTTGAGAACACGCCATCGCTGGACGCGGCGATAATTGCGGGTTGGATCAGGGTGAAGCCTCAGCCCAACTGGGGCGCGGAGGGGCGCCCTCGTAAGCCGAAGTTCGAGGGACAGCCCTCAGGGGCCGGTGATTGGATCGTCGCCACTCACGCTTGGTGAAGCGGGTCGTTCGCTGAGTCGGCTCATTGAGTTGGCGCTTCCGCCTCTGCCGAACGGCGGCCCTCAGAGGATATTCTCGAGGACAAGAACCGGACGGGAATGAACGCCCCATTTCAGTTCCCACCCATTCGTAGCGTTTTGATTGAGCGCCACAGAAACCATGGAGCTGTTCGTGCCCCAAGGTGCGTTCTGGCTCGTGCCGGACGTCATGGTTCCCAAGGACCAAACGACGACCATGTCGTACGAATTCATCGGGTGTTGATGCCTGAAGAGGTTTGCAAGTTGAGTTTCGATCTCCACCAGCAACACAGTTCCCGCAGCGTCTTCAACCAAAACGTCGGTCGATGCGTTGATGTACTGGCCGAATTTGTCAATTGGGTCCAACTCGGCCTTCCAATGCCCAGACTGAACCATCATCGCTAAGAGGTGAGAGACGTCGGCTTCTTTGCGCGGCTGCTTGACGAAGGCTAGCGAGGCGGCACTCTTGGCGATCTTCACGTTGGGGCTTGTGACGTAGGCAGACTTTAGGCTGGCCGCCTCATTTGTCTTCTTGATGGACTCGATACCAGCCTCCTCCGCCCTCTTCATGGCATTGTATGGGTTCGTTCGCGCTTGAATGTCTGGCCAGACGTTCGCCTGAAAATCATCCCAGATCCAGGCGATTTCATCGGATTCTTCATTCGTGATTACGTTCCGGTCGGCGTTCAGTTGGAACGACTGACAGTTCAGGAAGACCTTGTATTCGTAGTAGAACTCGCCCCCCAGCAGCTCCCGCGACAGCGGTGTGTCGTTGCGTAGCGGGATGAAGTCCTTACAGAGGTGCACCCCCATCTGAGACTTTTGAGTCCAGCCCTGCTTCAGCTCGTGCTTGAGCATCTCCGCCCGCACGTTTTCGCCGGCGATTACGGCCGTACCGTCGTAGTGGACAGTAACTTGGTTGCCCCCAATAGTGATGGTTCTGCTTCTATTGAAGTCAAGCACGTCACAGAACCTTTTCGAGTTCTGCTGGACTCCCTCCGGCGACATAGGGCCGTTGGTGGGATTAATCGAGATGCTAGGTACTTGGTAGACACCCGGCTCAGGCCCGAGGGTCACAGTTCCATTTCCTGTTGCGACCTCCACGGTTACGAGAGGAATGACTCCTACGTTCGCCACGTTCTTGATGACATGAGTCTGCTGACCATGCCGGTTCTTCACCGTCCCGGTCGCACACATGCTGCGGAGATAGTGCATTACGCGGTCGGCGATGATTTTCGCATCTGCGGTCTTGCGGCCGTTGAAGCTGGCAAAATGAACGCCAGCCAACGTGATGCGCGTGCCGGCTGACGTTAGACCGGGAGTATGACCTGCCGGGTCCTGTTCTACGGTGTATTTCGGCATCTTCAATTTGGCCAGCGAGGCCATAGGGTCCTGCATTCGACCCACGAGGAGAACGCCAGGGTTCGTATATCGCCGAGACTCAACCACGACCTCCTTTGCGACGAAGGTGGTTTTGGAGCCGAGACCTTTTTCGCCGATCGCAGTTTGTGCGAAGTCCTTGACCGAGTCTCCAGCGTTGAAGAACGCACGCATGTGCTTGTCCTCCATGCCGTTGCCGTCATCTTGGATGACCACATTCCACATCTCGCCACCAGCGTTGTTCAACTGAACGTCGATGTGTTTAGCGTCGGCATCCACGCTGTTCGACACAGCCTCACGGAGCAGCTCAATTGACTGACTAGTGTTTAGTACCGCCTGGCGGAGAAGCGACTCCTGAGACACATGTGAGGTGTGCGACGCCATCGAAGGCTCCGGGACTAGTAGGGCTGGGCTGGAGTGAGCAACAGTAAAGGCAAGCAGGGGTCCCGGGGACTCTCGAGCCTTGATCACATGGGCGATGCAGTTGTCCGTCGACGGCGAGCATCAGGGCGGCTAGACCTCAGACGGATGGACGTCTGCACAGCTCATCCTGCGAACTGGTCTCACTAGCCGGCCCGCCCTCCTGGCTTGTCGTACTCGACCACTATGACCTGCGGCTCGACGGCGGGGCATGGATCCAGAGCCACACCCGGCTTGACCTGCGCAGTTGCCATGAGAGGAATGGCGTGGCAAGCTCATACGCATGTTCGAGCTGAGCGTGCGGTCGGCGGGATGACACAAGAGCAGGCTTTTCGTTACGCTGACCTGTTCGCGGGGATCGGCGGCTTCGCCGCGGCCCTCACCGCGTTCGGTGGGAAGCACGCGTACGCAGTCGAGATCGACCCGGCGGCAGCGCGGGTGTACGCCGCGAACTGGCGCCACAACCCCTTGGGTGACATCACTCGGGACGCGACCGATGCGGTAATGACTGTGCCTGAGCACGATGTTCTTGCCGGCGGGTTCCCCTGCCAGCCGTTCTCCAAGAGCGGCGCGCAGAAGGGTATGGACGAGGTTCGCGGCACCCTGTTCTTTAACATCATGGAGATTGTCCGCCGCCAGCCAGGGCGGGAGCAGCCGGTCCTTGTGGTGCTGGAGAACGTTCGGAACCTCGTCGGGCCTCGCCACACCCATGAGTGGGCCGTGATCATTGACCTGCTTCGCGCTGAGGGGTATCAGGTCTCCGAGGTCCCGGCAGTTTTCTCGCCCCACCAGATTGACCCCACCTACGGCGGCACCCCTCAGGTTCGGGAGCGCGTGTTCATCACCGCCACCCTTGTGCCGGAGGGTCAGGTAGCCGACCCGATGGTCCCGCCGGTCGCGCTCTTGCCGCAGGTACGGATGCAGCGAGAGTGGGACCTGGCAGCGGACCTTCCCCTTGACGCCGATCATGAGGTGCCTGGCACTGCCCTCAGTGGCGCTGAGCAAATGTGGATCGACCATTGGGATGAATGGGTTCAGGTCATGCGGGAGGTTCGTGCCGAGGACGCCGACGCGGCGGGAGAACGCGCACGCCGTCTGCCTGGGTTCCCAATCTGGGCGAACGTCTGGGTCAAGAGCAACCGGGAGCGTCACGCGCTGGAGTACCTCGGCGGGGTTCAGGTCCCGGCGTGGAAGCGTGTGTTCCTGGAGAAGAACTGGGCCCTGTACGACCGGTTGCGTCGGAGCGACAACCCCGAGCGGGCCGAGTGGCTCGACGGTTGGCTAGAGATCACTCGTACCTTCCCTGAGTCTCGCCAGAAGCTCGAGTGGCAGGCACAAGACGCGGATTCTCTGACGCAGTGCGTGATCTCGCTACGCCCGTCCGGTTTGCGGGCTAAGCGGATGACGCATCTCCCGGCACTGGTCGCGATCACCCAGACCCCGATCCTGGGTCCCCGCGAACGGCGCCTCTCCACTCGAGAGGCTGCGCGTCTGCAAGGGCTGCCGGACGAGTTCGAGTTCGGCGGGCAGCGAGACGCCGCGACCTTCAAGCAGCTCGGCAACGGGGTGAATGTGGGCGTTGTCTGGAATGTCTTGAAGGCTCACGTTGAGCGAGACAAGGACCTGCTGCTCGCTACCGATCGCGGCCGGGCGATCTACGAGGCCATCGCCAGTGCTCCGCCTGCTCCTGCCGCGCGGATTCGCGAGGCTCTGATGCTGGCAGGTCATGGGGCCGGGACTACGGACACCATGATGCAAGGCGCCTCGAGTGCCTGAACTGGGTGCAGGCGGTCCTCAGCAGCCAGTTGCTAAGCTCGGGACGTGGCTCTCGCTGACCTGACCGACCCGCAGGCCGTCCTCGCGGCAGCGCGGGAATTCGACCAGCGTGGCCGGGAGGGCTTTCTCGATAAGTACGGCTTTAGGCCGGCCCGCGGCTACTTNGTGCTCATCGACGGCAAGCAGTACGACGCCAAGGCCCTCGCCGGCGTCGCCCACCTGCATCAGCACGGAACTCTTCTCACCCGCGACATGTTCTCGGGTGGTGACAGCACCGTCGCAAGGCGCCTCGAGCACCTAGGCTTTGAGGTCACCAAGCCGAACCGCTTGCCGGACTGGACCACCGACGAACTCATGCTGGCCCTGGACCTGTACCTGCGGACCCGAGAACGGATCAGCTACAGCGCGAGCACTCAGATCGTCACTGACCTAAGTGCCGAGTTGCGCGCCTTGCGAATCTTCGGCGACGAGACCCGGGCCGACCCGAGATTCCGCAACCCGGCTGGAGTCGCACTCAAGCTACACAACCTCTCCTCGATTGACCCCAGTCACACTGGGGAGGGAATGGGCCACGGCGGCTCAGGCGACGCGCGCGTTTGGCAGGACTGGGCGCACCGACCCGACGAGCTCGCCGTGGCCGTGGCCCTGATTCGGGAACGAGGAACCGGTGACCATGCCCTCGTTGATACCGGCGAGGAGGACGAGTACGAGGCCCCAGAGGGCAGAGTCCTCTACCGCCAGCACCGCCGGTACGAGCGGGACCGGACATTGGTGGCTAGAAAGAAGGCTGCTGTCCGCAAGCAAGGGCTGCCGGACGAGTTCGAGTTCGGCGGGCAGCGAGACGCCGCGACCTTCAAGCAGCTCGGCAACGGGGTGAATGTGGGCGTTGTCTGGAATGTCTTGAAGGCTCACGTTGAGCGAGACAAGGACCTGCTGCTCGCTACCGATCGCGGCCGGGCGATCTACGAGGCCATCGCCAGTGCTCCGCCTGCTCCTGCCGCGCGGATTCGCGAGGCTCTGATGCTGGCAGGTCATGGGGCCGGGACTACGGACACCATGATGCAAGGCGCCTCGAGTGCCTGAACTGGGTGCAGGCGGTCCTCAGCAGCCAGTTGCTAAGCTCGGGACGTGGCTCTCGCTGACCTGACCGACCCGCAGGCCGTCCTCGCGGCAGCGCGGGAATTCGACCAGCGTGGCCGGGAGGGCTTTCTCGATAAGTACGGCTTTAGGCCGGCCCGCGGCTTCTTTGTGCTCATCGACGGCAAGCAGTACGACGCCAAGGCCCTCGCCGGCGTCGCCCACCTGCATCAGCACGGAACTCTTCTCACCCGCGACATGTTCTCGGGTGGTGACAGCACCGTCGCAAGGCGCCTCGAGCACCTAGGCTTTGAGGTCACCAAGCCGAACCGCTTGCCGGACTGGACCACCGACGAACTCATGCTGGCCCTGGACCTGTACCTGCGGACCCGAGAACGGATCAGCTACAGCGCGAGCACTCAGATCGTCACTGACCTAAGTGCCGAGTTGCGCGCCTTGCGAATCTTCGGCGACGAGACCCGGGCCGACCCGAGATTCCGCAACCCGGCTGGAGTCGCACTCAAGCTACACAACCTCTCCTCGATTGACCCCAGTCACACTGGGGAGGGAATGGGCCACGGCGGCTCAGGCGACGCGCGCGTTTGGCAGGACTGGGCGCACCGACCCGACGAGCTCGCCGTGGCCGTGGCCCTGATTCGGGAACGAGGAACCGGTGACCATGCCCTCGTTGATACCGGCGAGGAGGACGAGTACGAGGCCCCAGAGGGCAGAGTCCTCTACCGCCAGCACCGCCGGTACGAGCGGGACCGGACATTGGTGGCTAGAAAGAAGGCTGCTGTCCGCAAAAGCACTGGGCGCCTCGCCTGCGAAGTGTGCGGAAGGGACTCGGCCGAGGTCTATGGAGTCGAGGGCGTAATCGATGTGCACCATATCGTGCCCCTGCACAAGGTCGGCCAGAGTGTTACCGCTCTCGAAGACCTTGCGCTGGTCTGCCCGACCTGCCACCGCGTGTTGCACCAGCATCGACCCGTCTTGACTCCAACTGAACTGCGCCTCTCGATGCAGCACCGCCATTAGAGGGATGGGGCGAGAGAAAAACCCCTGCGGCCTGCCACACGTCGATAGCCTGTACAGATGGATGAGGACTGCCGGCACGGCATGAATCCGGCCTGGTGTTCCACTTGCCAGGGGCACGACGATGCGCACGTCGCACGCCCGGCAGGGTCCCAGCTGCCCAGCGGGGGTGATAGCAAGCAGGACCAGTTGGACGCGCTTTGTCGCCAACTGAGGATCCCGCCGGCTTCTGTCGGGGTAGGAAGCAGCCTGCCTTCCGCCGTCTTCGACTCGGCGGCTCGCGCATGCGGTGTGCGACTTGGATCGATGCCTGAGATTGGCCAGGCTATTGCCACCAAGGCGGGCCTGACGTGGACTGCCAGTTGTGACAGTCGAGAAACGGTGAGTGGTGGCGGGTCCACCGTGACCCGCGACGGTTTGGAGGTCATGAACCGTGCGGTCGCGATCATTCTCAGGACGAAGCCGCGCGACCCCTCGAACTGAGACCCCGGCGACCGCCTGCTCATCAGTGCGAGTTTGAGCGGGCGATTCAGCCGATGTAGGGCGTCGAACGGCTCAGGGCATGGTCGAGGCGCATGCGGGTCGCCGCGCTGACGTCGGCGTCTGCCAGCTCGTTCAGGGGTACCCATCGCACGCTGGTTGACTCAGCGCTAGTCGCTAGCGAACCGCCTCGCAAGTCGGCCCTCAGGCTAATTGCGAACTGCTGACGGACCTCACCGTCGTCGTAGGCGATGACGTGCCCGGGGTCTGAGTAGACGCCGATGATGTCGGTCACCTCGACGCGGTAGCCGGTCTCTTCAAAGACCTCACGTTCGGCGGTCGTCCGGATGCTTTCACCCAGGTCTTGGGTGCCGCCGGGTAATGCCCATAGGCCGTTGTCTGAGCGCTGGATCATCAGCACGCGATCCTGCTCGTCCTGAACGAACGCGGTAGCGGCGGGGACGATGCGGTTGGGGTGCGGGGCGGACGGATCGTCTACGTACTCACGGCGCCCCATGTTGTCTCCCTACGGCCAGGCGGGTTCTGCGTCGTCCCACACCCTGTCGTACATGGCGGCGTAGGTGTCAAACAGGCCGCCGGCTGCCAAACGTCGCAGTTCTAGAACCGGGGCCTGCGCTGCGGGAAGCCCCAGCACGTGCGTGTTGGCCAGCATGGTGTCGTCGCTGCGGTAGATCGAGGTGTACAGCGTCGTACGGTGCAGGCGTACGTGGACGTTGGGCGCCTTCTGTAGCGGGCGTCGCAGCAGGTGCAGCGCGTTGCGCGTCTTGGTTGCAACGGACTGGCCGCCGATGCCTTCTTCCTCGCCGCGTAGCTGCACCGCCGCGCAGTCCGGGTGACCGAGCAGGAAGCGAACCCGTGTTCCGCTGGCAGCCTTCTGCTTGAGCATGTCGAGCAGCATCGGCGTTTGTTCGGGTAGGAAGAGCCCGGCGTAGACCAGGACGTCCACAAACGCGGTCGCGCCGGAGAACAGGCGCATCCAATCTTCGCCGGTGATGCCGGCCCGCCGCGGGTGCACCTCGACCACCTCGGACCTCGAGGCCAGCTCGGCGCGCTCAGGTGAGACGGCGTCTGGCCACAGCCACGTCTCGGACTCCTGGACCATCGCGGCGATCTGCGCTCGGTACCGCGGATACGGCAGGCGGCCCTGTGCGGTCCAGCGCTGCACCGTCTTGGGGTCGACGCCGAGCTGCTCTCCAATCTGATGCGGGCTCAGGCCATTGCGGCTCAGCGCGTCGCGAAGTCGTTCGTTCGTCATGCCCTGCCCCCAGGGACGTCAGGGACGTCTCCGCTGTCGCAGGACGTCCGTAGTCGTCCCACCTTGGGGTGATGGTGTCCCTAAGTCAAGCGGGAGGGTCATGGCACCGGGTCCTAGAAGAGGACCGCAGTCGTAAAGGAACTGTTGATGCCGAGCTACGCAGTGGACAGCAGCAAGCAGCCGATGGTCGCGACGGGTGTCGTGGGGATCGTGCAGGAGTGGATGGAGAAGGACGGCAAGCGGCGTCCGTCGGACGTGCAGGCGCGGGATGAGGCGACGGGGTTCCCGCTGTGGAACGTCGAGGTGATGTACCAGCAGACGGCGTTCGGACGTGTGTCGTCAACCACCGCGATGGTCGCCGTCTGCGCGATGGACGAGCCGTCGGTGGAGCCGCTGAAGCCGGTGCAGTTCGAGGGCCTGGGCGTGGAGGTCCGCGTCATCCGCGCGACCGGCGCCCTGGTGGAGAACTGGTCGGCCACCGCCCTGGTCGGTGCCCGGTCGGGCAAGGGCTCCAGCTCGGCGTCCAGCTCGGGCTCGGGTCAGTCGCAGGCAGCGGCCTGACCTGGTCTGCCTGAGCGGGGGACGTCGAGCTGATGCGGGGTGTGGTGCTGCTGCTGGTGATCGCGCCGGCCGTGCTAATCGCGGTGGTGGCTGGTGTGTGGTTCCTGGCGTCCGGGCTGGCGGTCGCGGTGTGGCTGTGGCCGGGCCTGGCGCCCATTGGGCTGGCCGCCTTCCTCATCACCCGCCTGTCGGTCAGCGGCGGCCGCGACGGGGGGAGGTGATCACCCCGGCAGTGCACAAGCGAGGCAGCCGGAAGGTCTGCGCAATCCAAGTCGTGAAGTGAGTGAGAAAGGACGTGTCGTGATCGTTCGGATCGTGGCGAAGTACTGGCTGTTCCTGGTGATCGTGGCCGCGCTGCTGGGGGTGGGTACGGCGGCGGCGGTGAACGCGCTGGCGATGAACGGCGCGGGTGTCGGTACCGGCCTGCTGGTGTCGGGGGTGCCGAACCTGAAGAACGGCTACGAGGACGGCGTGAAGCAGGGCAGCGCCTTCAACGAGGCGCACCCCTCCGGTGGTGACACCTCCGGCCTCATCGGCGGCGACAGCCACAAGGGCAAGTCGTCCAGCGGGTCGGGCGAGTCGAGTCAGGCGAAGAAGCCGGCCAAGGGCGCCGGCGCGACCGGGTAGCCGGGTGCGGCTCGGGTAGCTGGAGGGGTTCTGGGTCGGGCCGGGCGTGGCCGTCATCGGTTGTGCCCGGCCCGGCCTCAGCCCCCGTGTCGTGGGGCAGCGGGGTCCAGGTCATGCAGGTCAGTGGGGTGGAGGAGTTGGTGAGCGTGTTGTGGTCGAGGCAGGGCAGGGCGACGGGCGTGGCAGGTCGAACGAGTCGGCCGGGTGGTTGCGGGGTGCACGGCGCCCGGACGCGCGGTCGTCGAGCGTCGGTGGGGCTTCGGGTTCCGGTGGTGGCGCAGGTGCGTCAGGTGGACGCGACGTGGCGTGATCTCGTTGAGCGACGCCGGGAGGCTGCTGAGCGGATCGCCGACGTGCGGGCGAACGGGCGCCGGTGGGCGGTGCGGTTGCTGACCGCCGTGACGTTCTTCTACCTGTGGTCCGCCTCGCGCAGCATCGTGACGGCGGCTCTGGTGACGGCGGGGCTGCGGCTGCTGGGCCTGGTGGCGGCGTTCGGGTGGCGGCAGCAGGTGACCGGGGTGACCGTCGTCGAGGCCGGAAGTCGGGTACGTCGTGAGCGGGCGCTGCGCCGGCAGTGGGATCTCGCCTGTCAGGTGGCCGGCTTCCCGGTCGTGCCTCGTCTAACCGGGATCAGCGTGGTTGGGTCGGGTACGCAGAACGAGTCGGCGCGGGACTTCACCGCGACGGTCGAGGCGGGTCGGGTCGGTGTCCCGGTCGACGCCTTGGTCGAGGCCGCACCCACGTTGGCGGACGTGCTGGGCTGCCGAGAGCTGATCGTCACCCGGACCACGAACCGGGCCGGGGACCATGGCTGTGCCCGCCTGGTCATGGTGTGGAGCCAGCCTCTCGCGCAGGTGCGGACTTCGACCGACCTGATCCTGGCCTCCCGCACCGCGTCCGCATCTACATCGGCGCAGGCCGCTCCGGTGGGTTCGAGCGCCCCGGTGGTGCTCGGCCGTTCCGAGCAGGCGCAGCTCGGCCTCGACAGCAGCCCTGCCGCTGGTGCCGATGGTTCTGGGCTGGGTGCGGCACGGGTGGGCGCCGATGTGGTGCTGGACGTGTTCGACCCGTGGCACATCGGCATCCAGGGCGCGACCCGCTCGGGGAAGTCGGCGCTGTCGTACACGCTGCTGTCCGCACTCGCCTACCGGGCCGACGTCCTGGTCTGCGGGGTCGACCCGTCCGGCATTCTGCTCGCCCCGTGGAAGACCGGCCCCGGCGCAGCGTGGATCGCCACCGGCACCGCCGACCTGACGAACGCCGTCGACGCCCTGGCCGGCGTCGTCGCCGAGATGGATGCCCGCATCCGCCGGCTGCTGGACGAGGGCCGCGACAAGCTCGACGTCTTCGACCCGGCGCTGCCGCTGCTGCTGGTGGTGCTGGAGGAGTACCCCGGCACCCTGTCCGCCGCCAGGTCGCAGGACGACGCCGGGGGCCGCAGGAGCGGTGACCGGATCGCTCCGCGGATCGAGCGGGCGGTGGGCCGGCTGATCAAGGAGGGCGCCAAGGTCGGCGTGCGCGTCGCCCTCCTCGCCCAGCGCATGAGTGCGAAGGCGATCGACACCGACGACCGGTCCAACGTCGGCACCCGCATGACGCTGCGGGTCGACAACGGCGACGCCGTCACCATGCTCCACGACGGCCCCGCCGCCAGGGCGCAGGTCGAGGCCGCCCGCCACTTCCCGCCCGGCATGGGCTTGATCGAGGCCCCCGGGATGCCCCTGCAGCGCTGGCGCGCGGACCTGACCGACTACGCCGACTACCGCGCCCGCGTCGCGGACGGCCTCTCCCGCAACGCCAAGCAGTTCAGAGCAACGTCGAACCAGGCTGCGCCCGGTGTGCGGCTGGTTAAGGACGGAGACGCAGCATGAGCACCCTCAACCCCTCCGGGGTCCGGTATGCGCGCAGGGCCGGCGGTGGCGGCTCGCGGGTAATGCAGCACTTGCGCCGCAACCTGGTCCCCGGCGGCAGCCTGACCGATACCTTCGTGACAAAGCCGCTGCTCAAGCTCGCCAAGTTCCTGTTCTGGATCGTGCTGCTGTGCACGTTCGCGCTCATCAACCAGGTGCAGCACTGGGGGCTGCCCGACTTCGGCATCCACCGCCTGTGGTCGGCCGCCGAGACCATCCCCTGCACCTACGGCAACCCCGGCAGCAGCTCCACTGGCTCGCCCGGGTCGACCACGGTGGCTGCGACCGATCCCGCGAGTGCGTCCGCTGTGCAGCCGGCTCGGGCGCTGTCGGTCGACCCGGCCGCGCAACAGGTCATGGCCGACCTGCCCGCCTCCGTCGCCTCCGTCCAGGGCACCGCCCTGTCCCGCCTGTCCTCCAAGCCGCCGTCGAACGAGGCGATCGGCGCCGCGATGCTCGGCGCGTGGGATGCCGCCTCTCAGTACGTGAAGACGCTGCACGCCACCTCCCGCGGTAAGCCGGTCCCGGCCGACGTCCGCGCCAAGCAGACCCGCGCCGTCGTCGCCCAGCAGGCCGCGCTTGAGGTATTGACCCAGCAGTGCGCCAACCCCTGCCACGCCGACAACCCGAACCGCACCGTCGCGGACACCAGCGCCTACGCCTCGGCTGGTCGTGGCCCGTCCATCGCCCGCGCCGCTGCCGCCCGGGCCGGGTTCACCGGTGGTGACCTCGACATCGCCGTGGCCGTCGCGGGCGCTGAGTCCTCGTGGCGGTCGGACGCGATCAACCGGAACGCCAACGGCTCGACCGACTACGGCATGTGGCAGATCAACACCGTGCACGCCGGTCTGCTCGCCGCCGGCAACTGGCGCACCCCCGACGACAACGCCCGCATGGCGTTCGCGGTCTGGTCGCAGGCTGGCCGCTC
The DNA here is from genome assembly GCF_054776675.1 of Angustibacter aerolatus. Taxonomy (NCBI): domain Bacteria; kingdom Bacillati; phylum Actinomycetota; class Actinomycetes; order Kineosporiales; family Kineosporiaceae; genus Angustibacter; species Angustibacter aerolatus. The sequence goes on along the minus strand of NZ_BAAHBM010000003.1, from coordinate 23,285 downwards.
GTGGACGCCGTGGACCACTTTCAAGACCGGCGCCTACCGCCAGCACCTCTACGCCGCGCACACCGCCACCACCACGACGGCCGCCGTGGGCTCGGTGGGCTCGGTGGGTACGCAGTCGGTCGACGCTCCGATGACCTGCGTGCTGTACGAGACGTCTGGCGACAGCGACGGCATCTCCGGCGGCGCCGGTGCCTGGGGCGGCTACCGCAACGGCCGTATCCCCGCCGTCGTCCTCTGTCACCCTCGAAGCGCCCCGGCGCAGCTGGTGCGGTGCGACGCCGCCCGGGCCCTCGACGCCATGAGCGCTGCCTATCGCGCCTCGTCCGTCTCGGGTGGGCGCGACCTGGCGGTGACCGACTCCTACCGCTCCTACGCCGCGCAGGTCTCCACGAAAGCCCGCAAGGGCAACCTGGCCGCGACCCCCGGCACGAGCAACCACGGATGGGGGCTGGCAATCGACTTCGGCGGCGGCATCCAGACCACCGGCTCGACCGCGCACGCCTGGATGCTCACCCACGCCGGCCACTACGGCTGGGTCCACCCGGCCTGGGCGCGCCCCGGCGGCTCGAAGCCCGAGCCCTGGCACTGGGAGTACGTCGGCACCACCTCCACCAGCGCGACGAGCTCGGGGCGGACGGCATGAGCACCCCCGTCATGGGTCACCGGTACGTGCGCCCGGCGTGCTCGTTCCGGCTCGACCTGCCCTGGCTGAGGGACACCCGCACCGTCAGCCGCACGGACGCCGACGCGATGCGTGCCTTCTGTGCCGGGTGCCCGCTCCTAGCCGCGTGCTCGGCTGACGCCGCCACCGAGACCGGTGGGTGGTGGGCCGGACGCGACCGCGGCCTCACACGTGTCGTGGTAGCAGGGGAGACGCCGGCTCTGCCCGGGCTCGAGGACGTCGCATGACCCGGGCAACCTCGACCGGCCAGACGCCCGCCCCGTACGAGCTGGACGCCCCGCTCGACCTGTCGGGCATCTCCGAGGCCGCGGGCCGGCAGATCGTGCACCGCATCACCTCGGGCACGTTCCGGGCCTGGGCCGACACCGCCGCCCGCGTCGGGCACTGCGCCCGCCCGGTCCGGCTGCGGGGACGCTCGACCACGATCGACGCCAGCACCGATGAGGTCGTCGGCTCCTACAGCAGCGACGCCGAGCCGCTGGGGCTGCTGCACGTGCGGTGCGGGAACCGGCGCGAGGCCGTCTGCCCGTCGTGCTCGCGCACCTACGCCGCCGACACTTTCCAGCTCATCCGGGCCGGGGTAGTCGGCGGCAAGGGCGTCCCGGAGACGGTCAGTGACAACCCGATGGTGTTCGCCACCACCACCGCCCCCTCGTTTGGTCCAGTGCACGGCCTCCGGGACGCCGGAAAGCGCTGCCGCCCTCGGGACAAGGCGATGCGGTGTGAGCACGGCCGCCCGGTCGGGTGCATGGCCGCGCACGTCGAGGGTGATCAGCTGGTGGGGCAGCCGATCTGCGTCGACTGCTACGACTACGACTCCCACGTGATCTGGCAGTGGTGGGCACCGGAGCTGTGGCGCCGGTTCACGATCGCCCTGCGCCGTGCCGTCGCCGCCCACCTCGGCACCAGCGAGGCCAAGTTGGGCGATGTCGCCACGGTGCAGTACGCGAAGGTCGCTGAGTTCCAGGCCCGCGCCGTCGTCCACTTCCACGCCCTGATCCGACTCGATGGCCCCAAGACCGCGACCGGCTTCGCACCCGCCCCCGCTGGCTTCGATGCCGCCGCCCTGGCTCGGATTGTCCAGACCACCGTCGCGGCGGTGCAGCTGACGGCGGACCCGGCGTTCGAGACCGACCCCGGCCGCGTCCTGCGCTTCGGCGCCCAGGTCGACGCCCGCCCCGTCTCCGTCCGGCACCGTGACGACGACCCGGACCAGCCGCTCACCCCCGAGCAGGTCGCCGGGTACATCGCCAAGTACGCCACCAAATCCGCCGCTGACACCTTCGACGCCAAACCCGGGCAGCTGCCCACGCTGCACGTGCAGCGCATCCGCCAGCTCGTCGAGCAGTTCGGCGCCCACGCTCGCGAGGAGTCGCGCATCCACTACCCGGCCGACCCGTCCCCGTACGTGCGGATGGGTCGCTGGGTCCACATGCTCGGCTTCCGCGGCCACTTCTCCACCAAGTCCCGCAGGTACTCCGTCACCCTCGGCCGGCTGCGCCGCGCCCGCCGCCGCTGGCACACCATCGCCGCCGACGCCGCCCGCACCGGCACCCCTCTCGACGTCGCCGAGCTGGAAGCCAAGCTCCTGGCCGACGACGACGACACCGCGACCACCCTCGTCGTCGGGGACTGGACGTTCGTCGGCGCCGGGTGGACCACCGACGGCGACGCCGCCCTGGCCCGTGCCGCTGCCGCCCGCGCCCGTGAGCACGCCCAGGAGCGGGCACAGCAGCGCCGCAACAGCGCGGCAGCAGGTCGGATCCGTTGAGCAGCAGGGGAGGAAGCAGCATGCAGGAGTTGGTGCACGAGGAGCCGCTGTGGTCGGTGCAGGAGGTCGCGGCGTACCTCAACGTCCCGGTGAACACGTTGTACGGGTGGCGCAGCCAGGGGTGCGGCCCTGACGGTCGACGCGTCGGGAAGTACCTGCGGTACCGGCCGCAGGATGTTCGCGCCTGGGTCGAGGCCCTGTCGACCAGCGTCGCGTCGTGAGCGGCCGGCTCGGGCTCGGTGAGCGCGGCGAGGTCTTCTACGCCGAGCAGCAGGGCCAGGTCGTGGCGATGGTCTACTACCGCGACCACAGCGGACGCCGTCGGAGGGCCCGCGCCACCGCGACCTCGAAGGCCGCGGCTCGACGTGCGGCGACGCGTGCGGTCGACCGGGCGCTGCTGGCGGGTGACGGCTACGTCGAGCCGCTGACCGTTGCCGAGGCGGCCGAGCAGTGGGTGGCCGGGATCGAGGCGCAGGTCGAGCGGGGCACGCGTTCTCCGACCACGCTCGACGTGTACCGCAGCGCTCTTCGGGTGCACGTGCTGCCGGCGATCGGTGGTTGGCGGGTGCACGAGCTGACGCCGGGTCGGCTCGACCGGTTCCTGACGACGGTGCAGGCGCAGCGCGGGTTCAGCTCGGCCAAAATGTGCCGCACGGTGCTGTCCGGCATCTGCGGTCTGCTGGTGCGCCGGGATGCGTTGCCGCAGAACCCTGTTCGTGACGTCGGCCGGCTGGAACGTGGGCGGGCGCGGGGTGAGAAGCGGACGCTGACCCGCCAGGACGTCGCCGGGTGGCTCGCGGTGCTCGATGCCAGCGAGTACGCCGTGCGGCGCGACCTGCCGGACCTCGTGCGCTTCCTGCTGGGGACCGGCATGCGGCTCGGTGAGGCGCTGGCGCTGTCGTGGCAGGACGTCGACCTCGACACGGGCGTGGTCCGCGTTGAGTGGACGGTCGTGCGGGCCACCGGTCGCGGCGTCATCCGCAAGGACACCAAGGCGGCCTCCTCGGACCGCACGCTCGTGCTGCCCCGCTGGTGCCTCGAGCTGCTGGCTGAGCGGCGCCGGACCCTGACCGGTGACGGTCCGGTGTTCCCGAACGCCACCGGCGGGTGGCGCGACCGCAACAACGTCTGTCGCGACCTGCGCCGGATTCGCACCGGCACGGCCTACGAGTGGTTCGTGTCGCACACCGCTCGCCGCACCGTCGCCACCCTGCTTGACGGGAGTGGGCTGACCGCGCGGGTCATCGCGGACCAGCTGGGGCACGCCCGGGTGTCGATGACGCAGGACGTCTACCTCGGCCGGCGGCTGCCCGGGACCGCCGCAGCGCGCTCGCTCGATGATCTGCTGAGCACGCCCGAGACGCGGTCTGAGGGCTGACGTGTCCTCCACGTGTCCTTCAGGCCTCATTGCGTCGGTGCTGGCGGCCCTGCTGCTGCCGCGCATTATGGCCCTGACCTGCGAGGACGTGGTGGGCCCCGTGGGGATCGAACCCACAACCCGCGGATTAAAAGTCCGCTGCTCTGCCAGTTGAGCTAGAGGCCCGGCGGTGCCGAGCGTACGGCAGGGCGGCCGCGGGCCGACGGCTGTCCAGAGCGGCCAGTGCGGACGACGGCCTCATGGGGTGAGTGCGGGCGACTGCTGCGCGGTGCGGCGGGCGCGGCGGTTGCGGACCAGGGCGGGGATCCACCACACGGCGGCGACGGCGATGAGCAGGGCGAGCACGGTGCTCAGGATGTCGGGGACTGCACCGAACACCCCGGGGAGCAGGACCAGGACGTAGAACAGGACCGCCGTGCCGATCAGCTTGACGATCGCGTTCGCGAGCTCTGGCATCCTCGTGTCCCCCGGGTCTGACTGCTGATGACTCGTGTCACCGGGAACGTAGCGCGCCGCCGAGGCCGGTGTCAGCCCGTCGTGCGGCGTCGCAGGACGCTGACGAGGTGCCCGAGTGCCCACAAAGACACGCCTGCGGCGGCGCCGGCGACGGTGGCTGCCGCGAGGCGCAGGGCCTGACGCGAGGCCGCGGGCTTCGCGGCGTGCTCGTCGGTGGCGACCGATGCGGCCGAGGGGTCGGGGCGGGGGCCGCGGCGACGGCGGGCCGCCTCGGCCGCGATGATGCGGTCGGCTTCTCGCTCGGCACCCTCTGGCGGCGGGTCGGGCGCGAAGGACAGGGACATCTGCGGGGCTCCCTCGGTCGGGCCCACCGTCGGGCGGGTGGGCGGTCGATCGTGCCGGGCGGGCACCGCGGCGGTGACACGATGCCGCGACATCGGCCGTCCCGCGCGCGCGGACCGCGCGGACCCGGGTTCAGCGGTCGACCGCCTGCCAGCCCCCGCCCATCGGCGGCATGCCCCGCGGCGCCCACGTCGTCAGGCGCCGGCGGTGCAGGGCACGGAGGTTGTGCACCGCGATGGCCAGCAGCAGCACCGACCACACCACCTGGACGGCGCGCGCCGGGCCCGAGGCGGGCTGGCTGAACAGGCCCACCGCCACGACGACCATGATGACGACGACAGCGACCGTCGCGACGGTCAGCGCGGTGGCCAGGACACGGCCGATGGTCTTCTCGTAGCGCTGCACGCGTCCGCTCCAGAGCCCGTGGGCCCCGGCCGGTCCGGTGCCCGCGCGAACGCTAGGTGCACCGGACCCTCGACGCACCACGGCCGTCAGCCCGGGGTCAGCTTCGCCCGCATCCGCTCGGCGCTCTCGTGCCAGACGGCGGCATCGGCTCGGGCGACGACGAGGGCGCCGTCGACCAGGCCGGTGCGGATGCGTACGTGCTGCTCGCGGGCGAGCCGCCGCACCTGCGCGCGGACGGCCTCGACGTCGTCGTGCGGGGCGAGCCGGTGTGCCACCTGCTCGTCGGCGACGGCGGCGCGCAGCAGGCGGTCGGCGAGGTCGACCGGGCGGTCCGTCACCCGGGCAGCGTGACCCCGGCCCGCCCCGGACGTCGACGGGCTCAGTCGTCCGAGCCGTGCCCACCGTGGTCGTCGCCCTGGTCGTCGTCACCCTGGTCGTCGTCGTCGCCGGCGGTCGTGCCGGTCGAGGCGTGGTCGCCGTGGCCGTCGACGCGGTCGTGGCCGCGGCCGCCCTTCGCGTGGTCGCGCCCGCGCCCGCCACGGACGTCGTCGTCGCCGTCGTCGCCGGAGACGGTGTCGTCGCCGGTGCCGCCGCGGACGACGTCGTCGCCTGCGCCGCCGCCGACGTGGTCGTCGCCCGCGCCACCCGAGACGTGGTCGTCGTCGGCACCGCCCCGCACGGTGTCGTCGCCGGTGCCGGCATCGATCCGGTCGTCGCCCACGCCGCCGGTGACGGTGTCGTCGCCGGCTCCGGAGCAGATGAGGTCGGCGCCGCCGCGGCCGTCGACGTGGTCGCGGCCGCCGAGGGTGACGATGACGTCGGCGCCCTTGGTGCCCTTGATGGTGTCGGCGTGCGCGGTGCCGACGATGGTGGCGGTGCGGCCCAGGCAGGTGGGGCGGTGGTGGTGGCCACTCGCAGCAGCCGACAGCGCGGGGACGGCGCACAGGGCGGCGAGGGGGAGGGCGACGAGCACGCGACGAGCGGTGACCACGGGGGCTCCTGACAGAGGGGATCGGGCGTCGGAGAGGGCTTCGACACCGCGGGGTCGCGACCGGAGGATCCCGGCCGGAGTCCGCCGGAACGGGCTACGACCGAGGTCGTACGACCACCCGGACGGCGGACGGGCGTGGGCGGCGGGATGATGTGCGCGCACCGCCCGCCGCCGACGCCGGGTCCCACCACCGACCGAGGACCTGTCATCGCCACGTCGTCCGCACCCGAAGATCCCACCGGCCCCGGCATCCACCGGGGCCTCGTCGTGCTGCTCGCCGTCGCCGCCGGCGCGGCCGTCGGCAACCTCTACTGGGCGCAGCCCCTGCTCGAGGTGATCGGCCGCGACCTCGACGCCCCGGTGAGCCACGTCGGGTGGTTGGTGACCGCGACGCAGCTCGGGTACGCCGTCGGCATCCTGCTGCTGGTGCCGCTCGGCGACGTCGTGGACCGTCGCCGGCTGGTGCCGCTGATGCTGGTGATCTCGGCCGTGGCGCTGGTGGCCTGCGCCGTCGCGCCGACGTTCCCCACGCTGCTGGCGGCGATCACCCTGGTCGGGCTGACGACGGTGTCGGGGCAGATCATCGCGCCGCTGGCCGGCGACCTGGCCGCCGAGGAGCACCGCGGCCGCGTCGTCGGGGTGGTGACCTCCGGCATCCTCACCGGCATCCTCGTCTCGCGGACGCTGAGCGGGCTCGTCGCCGGGCTGCTGGGCTGGCGGGCGATCTACGTGGCCGCGGCCGTCGGCGCCGTCGTGCTCGCGGTGGTGCTGCGCCGCAAGCTGCCCGAGCTGCCGCCGAAGACCCGCATGGCGTACCCCGCGCTCATCGCCTCGGTCGGTCGGGTGATCGCCTCGGAGCGGATCGTGCGCTGGTCGCTGGTGCTCGGCGCCATCCAGTTCGGCCTGTTCACCATGTTCTGGACGGCGCTGACGTTCCTGCTGAGCGACGACCCGTTCGACTACTCGGCCACCACGATCGGGCTCTTCGGCCTGTTCGGGCTCGCCGGAGCCGTTGCGGCACAACGCACCGGGCGGCTGCACGACCGCGGCTGGTCGCTGCCGGCCACCGGCGTCGGCTGGGTGCTCGTGCTGGTCGCGTTCGTCGTCGCGTCGCTCGCCGGCAGCTCGGCGCTGCTGGTGATCGTCGCCGTCGTGGTGCTCGACGTCGCGATCCAGTCGCTCAACATCCTGAACCAGACCCGGCTGTTCGCGGTGTCGCACACCGCCCGCAGCCGGCTGAACACCACGGCGGTCACCGCGAACTTCGTCGCGGGCGCCATCGGGTCGGCCGGCGCGAGCCTGCTCTGGCAGCACGGCGGCTGGACGTCGGTCACCACCGTCGCCATCGCGATGTCCGTCGTCGGCCTCGTGGTCTGGGCGCTCGGGCGGCGCGGACCGCTGATCGCCACGCGCACCGAGTAGCGGAGGTCACGTCGGGTCGGCGGCCGCGGCCAGCAGCGCAGCCGACACCCGGCGCAGCTCGAGTCGCAGCTCGTCGGGTGACTCGACCACGAAGGGCAGTCGCAGGCCGACCAGCACCGCGGGCACCCAGTCGAGGCGCTCGGCCCGCAGCCGCACCCGCACGCGGCCGGGCGCGACCTCGTCGACCGTCGCCAGGTCGCGGGGGAGCCGGTCGCGGACGTCGGGAAGCCGGCCGTCGACCAGCACCGACACGTCGTGGCGCCACGGCGCACGAGCCAGGCCGTCGACCACGGCGGCGACGACGTCGAGGTCGCGGGGCGGCTCGAACGCGAGGTCGGTGCGTCGCAGCCGCACCACCCGGTCGAGCCGGAACGTCCGGAGCGCACCGCTTGCCGAGTCGGCACCCGTCACGTACCACCGACCACCCCGGGCCACGACGCCGTAGGGGCTGAGCCGTCGTGCGGTGCGTTCGCCTCGCCGGTCGGTGTACGTCAGGTCGACCACGTGCCGGTCGAGCGCCGCCGAGGCGAGCTGGAGCAGCACCCCGGCGTCGGGCACGAGACCGAGCGGCGCGTCGTCGGTGATCACGGTCACCGCGAGGAGGTCGTCCAGGCGTGCGAGCAGCTGCTTCGGCAGCACCCTGCGCAGCTTGGCGAGCGCCGACCCCGCGGCGGACGCCGCCTCCACCGCCTCGGTCGACGTCCGCGTGACGAGGCCGAGCACCGTCGCCAGCGCCTCGTCGTCGGTCAGCATCAGCGGCGGCACGCGGTAGCCGGGCGCGATGACGTACCCGCCGTGCCGCCCGCGCAGCGACTGCACCGGGACGTCGAGGTCGAGCAGGTGCAGCACGTACCGCCGCACCGTGCGCTCGTCGACGCCGAGGCGTGCGGCGAGGTCACCGACCTGGTGCACGCCCCCGCGCTGCAGGATCTCGAGCATCGTCAGCACCCGTGCGGTCGGCCGGCTCACCCAGCACATCCTGCCGCCGAACCGGGCGGAAGGTGTCCGGTTGACGTCCTAGCGTCGTGAGCACACCCGACGAGAGGAACCACCATGAGGATCACGTCGCTCCGTCTCATCACCGACGACGTCGCCCGGCTCGTGCACTGCTACGAGCAGCTGACCGGTGTCGAGGCCCGGTGGGCCGGACCGGAGTTCGCCGAGCTCGACACCGAGCACCTCCGGCTGGCGTTCGGCAGCCCCGCGACGATGCGGCTCGCCGGGCCGGACGTGGTGCACGCGGCTGCCAACCGCAGCGCGATCCTCGAGCTCGTGGTCGACGACGTCGACGCCGAGCACCGGCGCCTGCAGGCTCTCGTCCCGCCGATGGAGCTGGCGATGGAGCCCACCGACATGCCCTGGGGGAACCGTTCGATGCTCGTGCGCGATCCCGACGGCGCGCTGGTCAACCTGTTCACGCCGGTGACCGAGGCGGCACGGGCGAAGTTCGGCGTGTGAGCCGGGCAGGCCGGAGGCCGGGACCCGTGCGGGCCCCGGCTTCCGGGTCGTGCAGGTGCAGCAGGTGGTGCGTCGATCAGGGCTCCGGGGGCGAGAACGGCTCCGCCGTCACGGCGAAGGACGGCGAGACGCCGGCCAGGCCGTGCTCGGTGGCGTCGGTCACCACGCGGTAGGTGTGCGTGCCCTCGGAGTAGTTCGAGACCTGGAAGGTGAACGCGCGACCGTCCACGCCGTTGCTCGAGTCGATCACCCAGGCGCCGTCCTCGAAGCGCTCGAGCGTGGCGTACTCGACCTCGTCGGCCACGGTGCCGGACGCCGAGACGGTCCCCGAGACGGTGAAGGTGTCGGTGAACGGCACCGACGTCGCCGAGGGGGTGGCGGCGAGCGTCACCGGTGCCTGCACGACGGTCGCGGTGAACGCGCTCGAGGTGGCGGCGACGGCCTTCGCCGACTTCAGCACGACGACCCGGTAGCTGCCCGCGCCCAGCTCGGTCGGCGTGGTGTGCACCGAGTACGCCCCGTTGCTCGCGGCGGTGGCCCGGGCCACCTGGTGCCAGGTGGCTCCGGAGCGCTGCTGCAGGCTGATCGTGCGCGCGGACCGGTCGCCCGACGCGATCGAGCCGGTCGCCGTCACCGCGCCGCCCCAGGCGACGGTGGCCGACGTCGGGGTGGCGGAGACGCCGGTGGCGTAGAGCGGGGTCAGGTCGTAGCGGCGGGTCTTCAGGGCCGTCTTGCTCTTGGTGCCGGCGACGACGACGCGGTAGCTGTGCTGGGTGGCGGTGCCGGTCGGCACGTTCACGGCCCACCGGCCCTTGACGGTCGTGACCGACTTCCAGGCGGCCCAGTGGCCGCTCACCAGGTGCTGCACCTTGACCACGCGGCCGGTCGACGCCGGGTGCAGGACGCCGCTGAGCTTCGTGGCCTGGCCGACGACGGGCGCCGCGGGCGAGAACGCGGCGGTGGTGCGGGTGCGCGCGATGACGGTCCACGTGACGGTGTTCGACGCGATCGCCTTGTACGACTTGTAGCGCGGGGCGAACGCCCGCAGCTCGTGCTTGCCCGGGTCGAAGCCCAGCGCGTCGATGTCGGCCTCGCCGTCGCGCTCGGTGAGGAAGCCGAACACGTCCTCCCAGTGGCCGTCCATCTTGGCCTGGACGTTGATCGGCCGTGCGCGGCCGGGCTTCACCAGGCCGTCGATGTGCAGGTAGCGGCCCTCGACGACCGTCTTGTGGGCGACCTTCAGGGTGAAGCTGGGCTTCGTGGCGGCCTGCGTCGGGGCGGCGACGAGCACCGGTCCGGCGAAGGCGGCCACGAGGGCGGCTGCGGCCAGGGTCCTGCGGCGATGCATGCGGGGTGGCACCTCTCGTGGTGGGCGGGTTCAGGCCCTCTCTCGTCGCCGCGGGGCCCGACGTGAACCCCCCGCGCGGCACGTTCACCCGTTCGCGGCGTCCCCGTGCACCCGTCAGATCGCCCGGGCGGCCGATCTGACAACGGCCGCGTCCGTGCAGGTCAGCGCCTTGCGGACGGGCTCCGGACGCGTCAGGCGTCGGCGCGGCCTACCGGACGCCGGTGCCGGACGGCGAGTGTCCGGGGCACGCGGTCGACGCCGACCGCCCCGCCACCCGGCCCCACGGAGGACCCGTGCACCGAAGAACCCGCAGCTGCCTCGGCCTGGCCCTCGGCCTGACCCTCGTCGCACCCGCCGCCGTCGCGTCCGCGGCGTCCGGCCCCACCGCCCCCGGGCAGGCCGCCGCGCTGCCCGCGGTCGACATGGAGGCGACGGTCAAGGCCGCGCAGATCGACCCCCGGCGCGCCGACGACACGCTCACCCCGGGGGCGAGAGCGAGCGTGCTGGCCGTCGAGCGGGCGCTGCAGGCACGGGGGCTGCTCACCGCCACGTACGTCGACGGGTACTTCGGCACCCAGACGGTGTCGGCGTACGCGAGGTACCAGAAGTCGCTCGGCTACACCGGCCTCGCGGCGAACGGCCTGCCCGGCCGGACGTCGCTCACCACCCTCGGGAAGGGCCGGTTCACGGTCGCCCGGCCCATCGCACCGGGGGCGAAGGTGCGCGTCGACGGCGTCACGGTCGACGCGCGCACCCGCAGCATGCTGACCGAGGCCGAGCGACTGCTCGGTCGTGACCTCGAGCTGGCGCAGGGGTCGTACAACCCCGGAGGGGACGCCAGCTCGGCGGGGACCCACGACGGCGGCGGCGTCGTCGACGTCTCGGTCACCGGCATGACCGCCGCAACCCGCACGAAGGTCGTGAAGGCCCTGCGTCAGGTGGGGTTCGCCGCCTGGGTGCGCAGCCCGAGCCAGGGGGACTGGCCGTGGCACGTGCACGCGGCGGCGATCAGCGACACCGACCTGGCGTCGCAGGCCCAGCACCAGACCGGTGACTACTACCTGGGCCTGAACGGGCTGGCGAACCACGCGGCCGACGACGGGCCGGCGGTCCCGATCCGCACCTGGGAGGAGTACCAGCGCCAGCGGTGAGCCGGGGCGCAGCACGTCGAGAGCACGACCACCAGAAGACACAGCAGGAGGAACACCGCATGCAGCTCAAGAAGACCCTGGCCCTGGCCGGCGTCGCCGGCGCAGTGGCCGCGTCGACGCTCGGCGCCACCACCACGGCGTCCGCCGCCTCGCGCGACGGCGTCTGCAACTCGGGCGAGTTCTGCCTCTACTACAACAGCAACCAGGCCGGGTCGGTCAGCGACTTCACCGGCTCGATCAGCGACTACGGCGCCTCGCAGCCGGGCTGCTACGAGTTCAAGGGCACGGGCGCCGGCAAGGGCCTCTGCGTCAAGAACCACGCCGCCTCGGTCTACAACCACAGCTCGAAGCCGGTGACGGTCTACTTCAACAGCGGCTACGGCGGCCACTCGCAGACCATCAAGGCCGGCGTGAAGGCGAACCTCGACGCGACGCTCAAGAACGACAACGCCTCGCACCAGTTCGGCGGGACGTCGACGACGGGCTGCTCGACCAGCGGCACCGGCGACCCGAAGAGCTGCGCGCAGGCCGTGGCGTGGGCCAAGGCGCACGTGCACACCGGCAGCCAGTCGGGCTACTACAACCTGTGCGACCACCTGGTCGGCCTGGCCTACGGCTTCTCGGCCAGCGGCTCGACGACCGCCTACGTGCACTGGACGCAGATCCCGTCGAAGTTCAAGCACGCCGGCTCGACGAACGTGCCGGCCGGCGGCCTCGCGTTCTTCAGCGGTGGCTCGGGGCACGTGATGATCTCGATCGGCGGCGGCAAGTTCATCTCGAACGACATCCACGGCAACGGGTCGTACACCCAGACCACCATCGCCGAGGTGAAGTCCAAGTGGGGCAAGCCCTACCTCGGCTGGTCGCAGCCCTGGTTCAAGGCCAACCACTGAGCCCGCCCGCTCCCTGAACCGTCCGGGGCCGTCCACCGCCGTGCGCGGTGGGCGGCCCCGAGCGGTAGCGTCGCCCCCGCCGTCCGACGTCGACGGCGAGCCGAGCAGGGGGCGAGGTGGCGGGGGTGGCCGAGCGGACGGCGACGGAGCGCGCGGCGGCGATCGAGGGGTTCGCGGCGCTGCTGTCGCGGCTGCGCGACGACGCCGGCACGCCCTCGTTCCGGGCGATGGCCGGGCGCTCGCGGGCCGTGTCGCACACCACCCTGCACGAGGCCGCCCAGGGCAACCGCCTGCCGAGCTGGCCCACGACCGCCGAGTTCGTGAAGGCCTGCGGCGCCGACCCGGCGGACTACCGCGAGCGCTGGGAGCAGGCAAACCGCGCGGTGCAGGCCTGCGCCGGCACCGCGGCGTCCGGCACCGCGTCGTCCGGCACGGCGGCGTCCGACACGGCGGCGTCCGACACGGCGGCCGCCGAGCCGTCGAGCGCCCCTGCGCCCCGGACGCACGACGACGCACCGGACCCGGCCGATCGGCCGGGCCGCCGACGGCGTGCAGCCGTCGTGGCCCTGGTGGCCGCAGCCGTCGTCGTGGTCGTGGCGCTCGCCGTCGGGGTGACCTGGTGGGCGGGCCGCGACGACCGGTCGACCGGCGGGTCGGCGGCCGGCCCGACGTCGCCCACCGTCTGCCCGGTGCGGCAGGCGAACCCGGCGCCCGCCCCGCCGCGCAACGTCGGTGACGACTCGGCGTTCGTCGCCGACGCGACGCTGCCCGACTGCACGCACGTGCGCCGGGGCACGACGGTGCGCAAGGTGTGGCGGCTGCGGAACACCGGCAAGCTCGACTGGCGGGGCTACGCGCTGCACCGGGTCGACCTCCCCGAGACGCGCGACCAGTGCCAGACGATCCCCGACGTCCGGGTTCCCGACACGGCGGCGGGGAAGACGGTCGACGTCGCCGTCGACGTCGTGGTGCCGATGCGACCCGGCTTCTGCTTCGTGCGCTTCAAGATGCTGGACGACGAGGGTCAGCAGGCTTTCCCCGGCAACCGGCCGGTCAACTTCCAGCTGCTGGTCGACTGAGCGCGTCGGTCGCCGCGGCGCGGGCGTTCAGGTAGCGCTGCTCGGGGATGCTGGTGGCCAGCCGGGCGGCGTGCACGTAGGCGTCGTGGGCCTCGCCGCCGCGGCCGGCGCGCTCGAGCAGGTGCCCGCGGACGGCGTGCAGCCGGTGTCCCCGCGCCAGGAAGGTGTTGCGGCGCAACGGTTCCAGCATGTCGAGCCCGGCCTCCGGTCCGCGCACCTCGGCGACGGCGACCGCGTGGTTCAGCGTCACCGCTGGGCCGGGTGCCACCGACGAGAGCATCCCGTACAGCAGCTCGATCTGCGGCCAGTCGGTCGCGTCGCCGGTCACCGCCTCGGCGTGCACGGCGGCCACGGCGGCCTGCAGCTGATACGGCCCCACGGGTCCCACCGGCAGCGCGGCCTCGACGAGCGCGACGCCCTCGGCCACCAGCCCGGCGTCCCAGCGCGTGCGGTCCTGCTGCGCGAGCGGCACCAGCGAGCCGTCGGGTGCGACGCGGGCGGCGCGGCGCGCGTGGGTGAGCAGCATCAGGGCCAGCAGCCCGCTCAGCTCGCCGTCGGCGGGCAACCGCTCGTGCAGCGCCCGCGCCAGCCGGATCGCCTCGGTGGCGAGCGAGGGGTCGCTCAGCGCCGCTCCCGTCGTCGACGTGTGCCCCTCGGTGAACACGAGGTAGAGCACCTGTGCCACGGCAGCCACCCGGCCCGGCAGCTCGGCGGCGCCCGACACCTCGAAGGGCGCACCGACCCGCCGCAGCGTGGCCTTCGCGCGGCTGATCCGCTGCGCCGCCGTGGCCTCCGGCACCATGAACCCGCGCGCCACCTGGGCGGTCGTCAGGCCGCCGACCGCGCGGAGCGTGAGCGCCACCTGCGACGGCCGGCTCAGGGCCGGGTGGCAGCACAGCAGCAGCAGCGCCAGCGAGTCGTCGCGGCCGCCGACGTGCGCGTCGGCGGCGCGCACGGCGAGCGCGTCGGCCGTCCGAACGGCCTCGCGCAGCTCGCGGTCGCCGCGGGCACGGTCGCTGCGCCACCGGTCGACCAGGCGCCGCGAGGCGACCGTGACCAGCCACCCGGTCGGGTGCGCGGGCACCCCCTCGCGGGGCCACTGCCGGGTCGCGGCGAGCAGCGCCTCCTGCGCGGCGTCCTCGGCGGCGTCGAAGTCGCCGAAGCGGCGCACCAGGGCGGCGAGGACGTGCGGCGCGCTCTCGCGCCACACGTCCCCGAGCCCCTCCGCCGTCACGGCGTCACTGCTCGTCGCCACCCGGCCACATCATCGGTCGCAGCTCGACGGTGCTCCCGGGCCCGGCGAACCGGGCGGCGACCGCGTCGGCGCGCTCGCGGGTCTCGCAGTCGACGACGAAGAACCCGGCCAGCTGCTCCTTCGCCTCGGCGTACGGGCCGTCCATGGCGACGTGCCCCTGCGGCGTCCACCCGAACACCGTGGACGTCGACGGGTCGCCGAGGGCCTCGCCGGAGAGGAGCTCACCGCTCGACGACAGCTCGGCGAGCAGCTCGTCGAAGGCGCGGTCCGACTCGGCGGCCTGCTCGGGCGGGACGGCGCGCCCCTCCGGCGTGTACGCCGAGGTCGGGTGCCCCCAGGGGTCGGGGTTGCTGTGGATGAGGATCACGTACTTCACGGCCGCCTCCTGCGAACGGTCGGGCGCCGGCTGCGCCCTGCACCGCGAGGTCGGGACCAGCGGCTCGTCCTCGACATCGTGCCCGAACCGGGTGCGCGAGTCGCCCGATCGGGCACACCCGGGCGGTGCGGCCTGCGCGCGAGCCCGAGGTGCGGCACCCTGGGGCGCGGCCCGACGGACGGGTCGGCGCGAGCGAGCGGGTGCAGCGGTGACGACAGGCGAGACGGGGCGGCGCGCGGGCCGCGAGACCGTCGTGTTCGTCGCGTGGGTCATCGCGGCGCTGTACCTCGCGCTGCTGCCCGCGCACCTGCTGCTGCTCGACGGGCGCGCGCGGGTGACGATGGCCGTCCTCGCCGGCCTCAGCAGCGCCGTCGCGGCCGGGCTCGCTCGCGCGACCAGCCGCAGCCGGGTGCCCGAGCGCCGGCTCGGTGCGGTGCTGACCGTGGTGGCCGCGGCACCCCTGGTGAACTCGCTGGTGCACACGGCCGTCACGCGCGGCGTCGAGCAGACGGCGGTCGTCATGCTGTCGCTCGTCGCGCTGGGTGCCATCGTGCAGCGGGTGGCGGCCGTCGTGCTGTCGCTGTCCGGAGTGGCCGCCTGGGTCGTGATCGTCGCGGTCGAGCGACTCGGACCCCCGGACGCGGTGCGGCACTACGGGTTCGGGCTCGTGCTGGCCCTGCTGCTGGGCTACGCCGTCTTCAGCGTGCGGGCGCAGAGCGAGCGGCGGCTGCGCACGGCGAGCGCCGACCTTGACGCCGTGGCGGTGGTCGCCCGCTGCGGCCACACCGGCACCGACCCGCGCCCGGTCACGGTCGCGGCGGTGAACCGGCTGTCGGGCGCCGTGGCCACGTCCTGGGTCGAGGTCCGCGGCGACCACCTGCTCGCGTTCGCCTGCGCCGGCGTCGACATCGAGGGCCTGACCGTCCCGCGCGACGAGGCGCGCATCATCAGCACCTGCTTCCGCGACGGCGAGCGGGTGCTGGTGGCCGACGGCCCGAACGACGACGTCGTCAACGCGCAGCTGCTCGCCATCACCGGCACGACGAGCCTGCTGTTCGAGCCGGTGGTGCACGGGGGCGAGGTGCTGGCCGTGCTGGTCGTCGGGTGGGACCGGATGATCAACCACCTCGACGACCACGCGCTGGCGGTCACCCAGACCCTGGCGGCCGAGGCGGGCGCGTCGCTGGCGGCGACCCGGCTGCGGGCCGCGCTGGTCGACCTCGCCACGACGGACACCACGACCGGCATCGCGAACCGCCGCGGGTGGAACCAGTCGCTCGAGCGGCTCACGGCCACCGCCCGCCGCGACGGCGCCCCGCTGACCCTGGCACTGGGCGACCTCGACCACTTCAAGGTCTACAACGACACGCACGGGCACGACGCCGGCGACGAGCAGCTGCGGGGGTTCGCCGACGCCGCCCGGTCGGTGCTGCGCGAGGTCGACGTCGTGAGCCGGTGGGGCGGCGAGGAGTTCGCGTTCGCGCTGCCCGGCTGCACCCCGGCCGACGCGCGCGAGGTGCTCGACCGTCTGCGCGGACGGATGCCGGACGGGCTGACCTGCTCGTTCGGCGTCGCCGCGTGGGTGCCGGAGGAGAGCCCGGCCGAGACGATGGTGCGCGCCGACCGAGCCCTGTACCGGGCGAAGGCCGCCGGGCGCGACCGCGTCTGCGAGTAGCCCCGTCACCCACCGTGGCGACGACGGGGTGCGACCGCTGGGCCGTCCGGGTGAGCGGTGTACAGCAGTCTCGACGACCTGCGACGAAGCACCTGACGTCACAGCCGGCTCGACCGGCTCCGTTCGGCAGACCACGCCGACAGCCTCGGGATACCCATGCGCCTTCGTGCCATCGCAGGAGCGAGCGCCGTGCTCGCCGCCTCCGCCACCCTCGCGACGGCGCAGAGCGCCCTCGCCGCGACGTCCTCCGACCTCGCGAGCGCCATCATCCACAACACCTCGGTGATCACCGGCTCGCAGCTGGTGTCGGACCCGTCGTCGGGCCAGTCGTCGCTGGCCACGACCACCCCCGTCGCCGGGTTCCCGACCGGGACGGGCAGCTACGCCGTCCTGTCGACCGGTCGGGCGAGCGACCTGTTCACGCCCAACTCCTCGGGCAACCTGTCGACGGTCTGGAACGGCGGATCGCGCGCCGGGGGGACCGACCGCGACGTGACCGTGCTGCGCGTCGACCTGAACGTGCCGGCGACCGCGAACTGCCTGCTCGGCTTCGACTTCCGCTTCCTGTCGGAGGAGTTCCCCGAGTACGTCGGTGACTCCTACAGCGACGCGTTCGTCGCGGAGCTCGACCGCACCACGTGGACGTCGTCCGGCAGCACCATCACCGCACCCGACAACTTCGCGTACGACCCGAACGGCCAGGTCGTGAGCATCAACGCGGCCGGGGCCACGTCGATGAGCACCGGCGAGGCCGCGGGCACCACCTTCGACGGCGCGACCCCGATCCTCAGCGCGGCGACGCCGCTGACCCCCGGGGCGCACTCGCTCTACTTCACGGTCTTCGACCAGGGCGACGACAGCTACGACTCGGCCGTGCTCGTCGACAACCTGCGGATCGGTCACGTCGACGACGTCGCCACGCAGTGCGTCAAGGGCGCCAAGGTCGCCGACAGGCCGGTGAGCGCGAGCACGACCTTCCACGACGCGTACGGCACCAGCGACGACACGTACACGATCCCGTCCACGACGGGCGTCTCGTACGAGGTCGGCGGGGTCACGAAGCCCGCGGGCACCTACCCCGGCCTGGGCACGGTCACGGTCACCGCGGTGCCGGACGACGGGTACGCCGTCGACGGGCGCAGCACCTTCAGCCACACCTTCGCCACCGACAAGACGACCGACCAGACGTCGACCGGCACCGGCACGGCCACGCAGACCGTGACGCCCGACCAGCCGGCGGGCGGCTCGATCACCCTGCTCGACGCCGACGGTCAGCCCGCGACGACGGTCTCGGTCCCCGGCGAGGGCACCTACACGCTGGACCCGGCGACCGGGGTCATCACGTTCGTGCCGACCGCGAGCTTCCACGGCACCGGCACCGGCGTCGTCTACCAGATCACCGAGTCGGGCGGCGCGACGTCGCAGAGCACCTACGTGCCGACCGTGCAGCTGCCCGCGGGGCCGAGCGCGTCCGCCACCTCGACGTCCGGCGTCGGCACCGCGGTGCAGGCCACCGGCACGCTGCAGCTGCCCGGCGGCGACCTGCAGGTGCAGGACGCCGACGGCACGTGGGGCACCACGACGACGACGGCCGACGGCACCTTCGCCGTCAGCGGCGACCACCTCACCTTCTCGCCCGTGGCCGGCCACGCCGGTGCCCACGCGGTCTCGTACCGCGTCTCCGACGCGTACGGCCAGTGGTCGACCGCGGTCACCTACACCGCGACCGTCACCGCGCCGGCCGCCCCACCGGCGGCCCCCTCACCGGCACCGGCCCCGCCGGACAGCCGCTGTCGACCGGCCCGGTCACCGACGGCGACCTCGAGCTGCTCGACGCCGACGGCGACCCGGTCACGACGCTCACCGTGCCCGGCCAGGGCACCTACACCGTCACGGGCGGGAGCGGCGGCCAGCAGCTCGTCTTCACCCCCGACGCGTGCTTCAGCGGCCCGGTGAGCCCCGCGGGCTACCGGGTGACCGACGCCTACGGCCAGACCACGGCCGGCACGTTCAGCCCGACCGTGACCGCACCCGCCGCGCCGGTCGCCGTCACCGCGACGACGTCCGGCACGGCGCCGAGCGCGCAGTCGACGACCCTCTCCGTGCCGTCCTGCGGCTCGGTGCGGCTGCTCGACGCCGACGGCCACGCCGCCACCACCGTCACCCGCACCGGCGAGGGCACCTTCGTGCTCGACCCCGCCACCGGCGTCGTGACGTTCACCCCGGCGGCGGGCTTCTCCGGCCACCCGACGGTGCCCGTTCGGGTCGACGACGGCTTCGGTCACCAGGTCGACGGCTCGTACGCCGTGACGCTCGACGCCCCCGCGCTGCCGGCCCCGCCGGCCGCGAGCACCTCGGGCACCGGCACCGCGCCGCAGTCCAGCACCCTCTCGGTGCCCGCCGGCGGCACGGTCACCCTGCTGGACGCCCACGGCGACCCGGCGACCACGGTCACCACGAGGGCCGGCACCTACGTGCTCGACCCCACCACCCACGTCGTCACCTTCGTGCCGGCACCCGGCTTCAGCGGCACGCCGGCCCCGCTCACCTTCGAGGTCACCGACGAGTACGGCACCACGCAGACCGGCACCATCACGGTGCACGTCGGCAAGCCGTCGGGCCCCACCGCGCAGCGGATCGCCAGCTCCGGCGCCGCCGGTCAGCCGCAGCAGCGGCAGATCACCGTGCCCGGCGGCGGCAGCGTCCGGCTGCTCGACGCCGCGGGGCACCCGGTCTCGACCGTCACGGTGCGCGGCCAGGGCACCTACGCGGTGACCACGACCGGCGTCGTCACCTTCACCCCGGCCAAGGGGTTCGCCGGCACCGCGCAGCCGGTGCGGTTCCGGGTGACCGACGGCTACGGCCAGAGCGCGACCGGCACCTACGCACCCACCGTCCGCCGCGCCGCCTCGCCGGTCGTCGTCGGCAAGCCGTCGCTGAAGGCGCCGCAGCTGGTCCGCGGCGGTCGCACCCTGCCGGTCACCTGCCGGCTGTCGACCGGCACCCTCGCCGGCTGCACGGTCACCGCGACCGCGGTGGTCGACGGGCAGCGCGTCGTGGTCGGCACCGGCCGCACCACCGGCCGCAGCGGCAAGGTCGTCGTGACGCTGAACGAGCTGGGCCGGGCGCTCGCCGTCCGACCCGGTGGCGCGTACGTCCGCCTGCAGGGCGCGGTGCAGCAGCGCTCGGTGGCCGGCACCCGGTACGCGACGGCGGGTTCGCGGGTCGTCGCCCGGACGGTGGCGCTGCGCACGGTGTACTTCACCAACAACAGCGCCCACCTGCGGACGGCGGACCGCGCCTACCTGCGGGCCGTCGCAGGTCGCCTGGGTGACGTCGACTCGATCACCTGCACCGGCTACACGCAGGCCCGGTCGAGCGTGCACCACAACGCGAAGCTCAGCCGGCAGCGCGCCGCGGCGGTCTGCGCGGTGCTCACGAAGGGCGCGCACGTCACCACCCACCTGGTGAGCCGGAACGAGCACCGGGCCGACCACAGCAACGCCAGCCGGCACGGCCGCGCGCTGAACCGGCGCGCCGAGGTGGTCCTGCACTACTGATCCACCGCACGGGTGCCAGCGGCCGGTACGACGTCACGTCGTGCCGGCCGCTGCGTCGTCTACCGCCGGTAGAGCGTCATCAGGTTGCCGTCGGGGTCGAGCACCCCGAAGTCGCGGTCGCCCCACGGCTGGTCGCGCAGCGGCGCCCGCGGGTGCACCACCCCGTGCCCGACGCAGCGGGCGTACAGCGCCTCGACCTGCGTCACCCGCAGCCGGCAGGACGCCGAACCCGCCAGGTGCCGCTCGGCGCCGGGCGCGCTGCCGTCGGCCGCCCAGAGGTGCACCTCGACGTCGTCGCGGCGCACGATGCCGGTCGGCTCGCCGTCCCAGACCAGCTCGGTGAAGCCCAGCACCTGCACCCAGAACGCGACGGCGCGGGCGACGTCCGACACCGGCAGGGCCGGCACGGCGGCCAGGAACCGCTCGTGGTCCGGCGCGTGCTCGCTCACCTCGCCAGCGTGCCACGACGCGGCCGCGACGTCGTGGGTACGCTGACGACGGCACGTCCACCGGGAGGGAACGCATGTCCGAGCTCGACCTCAGCAAGCCCCTGGCACCCCCGACCGTGGCCGCGGCACCGCCCGCCGCGGTCGCCGCCGCGGTGCCCGGCCTGCCCACGCCGCAGCCGCCCGCCGCCAGCACCGACCTCGTGCTGTCGCCGCCCGCCCCGGTGCCCGCGGTGCCCGACGAGCAGGCCGCCGGCATGGTGCCGCTCGACCCGGCCAAGCGCGCCGAGCTGGCGGCCAAGGCGCAGGCGTTCGTCGACGACCTGGCCGCGCGCGACCCCAAGAGCCCCGACTTCGTCAAGAAGATCGACGACATCGTGCGCATGGGCGAGCAGGAGATCCGTGCCTCGGCGCAGGTGTCGAACCGCATGCTCGAGCGCCCGGCGTCCAGCCTCGCCGCCGCGCAGGGCCGGGGGCCGTCGGGCGACGCGCAGGTGCGGGTCGCCAAGACGCTGCAGGACCTCCGGGTCACGGTCACCGACCTCGACCCCGGCCGCGCCGACCTCACCGGCGCGAAGAAGCTGCTCGGGTTCATCCCCGGTGGCAACAAGCTCGCGCGGTACTTCGAGAAGTACCAGTCGGCCCAGAAGCAGCTCGACGCGATCATCAAGGCGCTCGCCTCCGGTCAGGACGAGCTGCGCCGCGACAACGCCGCCATCGAGCAGGAGAAGGCGAACCTCTGGGAGACGATGGGCCGCCTCACCGAGTACGCCACGCTCGCCGGCGCCCTCGACACCGCCACCCAGTCGAAGGTCGAGCAGCTGCGGGTCAGCGACCCCTCGGCGGCCGACGCGCTGACGTCGGACGCGCTGTTCCCGATCCGGCAGCGCCGCCAGGACCTCATGACGCAGATCGCCGTCTCGGTGCAGGGCTACCTGGCGCTGGAGATGGTGCGCAAGAACAACATCGAGCTGATCAAGGGCGTCGACCGCGCGCAGACGACGACCGTCTCGGCGCTGCGGACGGCGGTCATCGTGGCGCAGGCGCTGGCGAACCAGAAGCTGGTGCTCGACCAGATCAACGCCCTGAACGCCACGACGAACGACATGATCGTGAGCACCAGCGAGATGCTGCGGCAGCAGACCGGGCAGATCCACGAGCAGGCGTCCACCTCGGGCGTCAGCGTCGAGGCGCTGCAGAAGTCGTTCGACAACCTGTTCGCCACGATGGACGCCATCGACACCTTCAAGGCGCAGGCCGTGCAGAACATGGCGACCACCGTGCAGGCGCTCGAGGGGCAGGTCGCGCGCTCGCAGTCCTACCTGCAGCGCGCGCACGACGCCGGCCAGTCGCCGGCCTGACCCGTGGCGCTGCGCAGGATGTTCGGCTGGGGCCGGCCCGAGGTCGAGCCCCAGCCCGACCCTGCGCCGCGACCGGTCGAGCGCACCCCGGCCGACGAGGCCGCCGCGATGCAGGGCGAGCTCGTCGAGCTGGTGCGTCGCGTCAACCGCGCGGGTGGCCGGCTGCCCGTGGGTGCGGTGCCGACCGTGCGCGCCGTCGAGGACGTGCTGCGGCCGCTCCTGCAGTACGTCGAGCAGCAGTCGGCCAACGCCGAGGAGCTGCACCAGCTGACGGCCATCGTGCGCGAGTACCTGCCGCAGGCGATCGACCAGTACGTCGCGCTGCCCGAGGACTACGCGCGCCGCGACCGCGGCGGGCCCGGCACCAGCCCGGCCGACGACCTCGTCGCCCAGCTGCGGCTGCTGCTCGAGGGTGCCCAGCAGCTGCAGCGCGCCGTCTACGAGAGCGACGCCCAGGAGCTGGCCATCGGCCGGCGGTTCCTCGACACCAAGTTCCGGCGCTCGGACCTCGACCTGTGAGCACCTCGCTGATCCGCGGCGCCAACACGGCCCTGCCGCCGGGCACCGGGCGCGTGCTGGTGTCGGTCGGCTGGCGCCCGGGCGACGTCGCCGGGCAGCCGCTCGAGGTCGACGCCGTCGTCATCGCCGTCGACGTGCGCGGGCACGTCGCCGCGCCCGACCGGCTCGCGCTCTTCGGCGAGCTCGGCCAGCTCGACGGCACCACGCCCGGCACCACCGCCGCCGACGAGCAGGTCGTGATCGACCTCTCGGCCGTGCCCGACGACGTCGACCGCGTGCAGATCGGCGCCGCCGTCTTCCGCGCGGCCGAGCGCGGCCAGTCCTTCGCCGCCGTGCCCGGCGTGCACCTGCGGGTCGCCGACGCGTCGTCCGGTGCCGAGCTGGGCCGCTACGAGCTGCAGGAGACCTCACCCGTCACCGCCGTCGTCCTGGGCGAGCTCTACCGGCACGGCGACGAGTGGAAGCTGCGGGCCGTCGGGCAGGGGTACCGCGACGGCATGGCGGCGCTGGCGCGCGACGTCGGCGTGCCCGTGTGAGCCGGCTGCCGTTCGTCGTCCGCGCGGGTGCGGCCTCGGCGCACCGCACGCTGGCCGACCACCTGTCGCCCGGGGCGCCCGAGCCGCTGCCCGGCCCGCTCGGCTACGTCGCCCGCGTCGGCGCCCCCAGCCGCCGCACCCTCGCCGACCACCTCCGCCCGCCGGCTCCGCCGCCCGCGCC